>JAZNBA010000112.1:0-18679 GCA_045586785.1 Eubacteriales bacterium
ACCGCTTGGCCTCCGACTTTGATGAAACAGGAAGGTTTTAGGCGATGGTATCACGCGACGTAAAGATCACAAATAATATAGGACTGCATGCACGTCCTGCAACATTTTTTGTCCAAAAGGCAAATTGCTACCGTTCTGTAATAAAGGTTGAGAAGGATGACCGTATAGTCAGCGCCAAAAGCCTGCTGGGGATATTGTCCCTTGGTATTGCCAAAGGCATGACCATTACTCTGCGTGCGGACGGACCCGATGAGGCCGAGGCAGTAGAGGGTCTGGCAACTCTTATTGATCAAGGACTTGCCGAGTAAAGCAAAATATTGTGTTTTGTACAGTGAGGGCGATCTCAGTTGGCGTCGGTAGGCGTCGCAGAGGTCGCCTTTAACATAAGAGAGGGGAGGATAAAGTATGGCGGCAGATGTGAGCAGAAGAGAATATCTATTGCAAAAGGCAAATGCATTACCGTTGACACCGGGTGTGTATATTATGCACGATAAATCGGGCAAGGTAATATACGTGGGCAAATCGCGCAAGCTGAAAAACCGTGTGTCGCAGTATTTTCAGTCGGGCGTAAAAAATGCCAAGACAGAGCGCATGACCTCGCTTGTGTGGGATTTTGAGACCATACTTTGTGACACCGAAATTGAGGCTCTGACGCTTGAAAATAACTTTATTAAGCAGTATTCCCCCAAATATAATATTCGCCTTAAAGACGCAAAATCTTACCCCTATATAAAGATAACTGCCGAGCAATATCCGCGTCTGGTCTGTACTCGTAAACGAGAGCAGGACGGCGCAAAATATTTTGGACCGTATTCGGGCACGTCTACGGTATTTTCGGTCATTGGCGCGGTCAACCGTGCGCTGGGACTGCCGTGCTGCAAGCGGTCGTTTCCACGCGACATAGGACGCGAGCGCCCCTGCCTTTATTATCAAATGGGGCACTGCTGCGGCGTTTGCACGGGCAGAGTGGAAAAGGCGCAGTATGACGAGCTGGTGAAAAACGCCGCGGATATACTGGGCGGCAATACGGCGTCTGTCAGACGAGAGCTGCACGAGCGAATGATGCAGCTTGCTGAGCTTGAGCGTTTTGAGGAGGCGGCGCGTTGCCGCGATACAATTGGGGCGCTTGAGCGGTTGCGTGAAAAGCAAAAGGTGGTAGGCAAGCCGGGCGAGGATTATGATGTTATTGCCTTTTTTGATGGAGATGCGGCGGCGTGCGTTTCCATATTCAGTGTGCGCGACGGCATTCTTACCGATAGGCGCAGTCACGTTTTCGGCGCGGGCGAGATCGCTGATGCCGAGGGAATGGCGGCATTCATATGTGAGCAGTATAAAATTTGTGAATATATACCGCCGCGAGTCATGCTGTCCTTCGGAATTGAGGAGGGCGAGCGCGAGGCGCTTGAGGCTTATCTTACAAATATTGCTTGTCATAAAGTGACGGTCAAAACCCCCGAGCGCGGGGAGTTCAAGAAAATGTGCGATCTGGCACTTTCAAACGCGGCGGACGGTGTCCGCGACTATGCGGACGGTATTGTGCGGGATGAGGGAGTGCTGGTCCAGCTGGCATCGGCACTTGGACTTGAAGTATATCCTGAACGCATTGAGGCTTACGATATTTCGAATTTTGGTTCTGAGTCAATGCGCGCAGGTATGATAGTGTGCGAAAACGGCAAGTTTAAAAAGTCGGATTACCGTTCATTTACTATCAAAACCGTAGAGGGCACGGACGACTATTCTGCAATGCGTGAGGCGCTCTCACGCAGACTTGCACATTTGTCAGATGAGAGCGGTTCGTTTTCACACCGCCCCGACCTTATTCTGCTTGACGGCGGTCGCGGGCACGTGAGCGTTATAAGCGAACTGCTGGACGAGATGGGGCTTGAGATACCTCTTGTGGGTATGGTAAAGGACGATTACCACAAGACTCGTGCACTGACCACGCTTGATAACGAGATAAATATCGCGCGCAACAGAGAGCTGTTTACGTTTATTTATAAAATACAGGAAGAGGTGCACCGCTATACCTACGGGCGCACCGAGGCATCCAAACGCAAGAGTCTGAAGACCTCGTCACTGACAGCTATTCCCGGTATTGGCGAGAAAAAGGCGAAAGCATTGCTTACTCATTTTGGCGGTCTTGGCGCCATAAAGTCGGCAAGCTGTGAGGACATTGCCGCGGTTAAAGGTGTCGGTGCGTCGGACGCGGTGTCGGTATGGAAATATTTTCATCAAAATGACGGTGTAAAATAAAAAACTGTTGAAATTATAATAAATATCTGTTAAAATAAAAGAGGTTTTAAATGAGAATAATTACGGGCAGAGCACGCGGAGCTCAGCTTTATACGTTGCCGGGTGAGGCTACGCGTCCCACATCCGAGCGCGCCAAGCAAGCCATATTTTCTATGATACAGTTCGGAATAGAGGGCAGAGAGGTGCTGGACCTTTTTGCAGGCTCGGGACAGATGGCACTTGAGGCGATAAGCCGCGGAGCGGCTCACGCTACTGTGTGCGACAGTTCAAAAGCGGCGTGTGATGTAATCGAAAAAAACATACGTAAGATACGTGCCGAGTCTGAGGTGACGCTGCTTTGTTTGGACTATGCCGAGGCGCTGAAAAGACTTCGAGGCAGAGTGAAATTCGATATAGTTTTTCTCGATCCACCTTACAATAAAGGCCTTGTGAGTGCGGCGCTTAAATTGCTTTGCAGGTACGATCTGCTTAAATCCACAAGCGTTGTCGTGTGTGAGTCAGGCGGCGAGGATATATTCGCTGGCGGCGCGCAAGACAAATATGAAGTCATAAAGACCGCAAAATACGGCATTGCAAACGTGACGCTTGTGAAGCCTATTTGCGTCACAAATCAGTAATAATACAATCAAGGAGTGCTTGATATGAAGATATGTGTTGTTCCCGGGAGCTTCGATCCCTTTACAATAGGTCATCTTGATATAGTTGAGCGTGCGTCGAAAATGTTTGACAAGGTGTACGTTGCCATTATGGTGAACATTAATAAGACAGGAACCTTTGACCTTGCAACGCGAAAAAAAATTGCCGAGGTATCTTGTGGTGACCTCCCTAATGTTACCGTTATTACTGCAGAGGGCTTGCTGGTTGATCTTTGCTCGGCGCTTGGCGCTTGCGCAATTGTCAAGGGCGTGAGAAACGTTAACGACTACGCGTATGAAGCTGACCTTGCCGATATTAATCGTCATCTTGCGCCTGTCGATACCGTGTGGCTGCCCGCGCGTCCGTCGCTATCATTTATCAGCTCCACGTTTGTGCGCGAGCTGATCAAATACGAGCGTTCCCTTGACGGTGCGCTTCATCCCGACGCGCTTCATATCATCGAGGCGGCTCTCATTAAAAAATAAGGCTTGTCCCCAAAAATAAAAAACAAGCGTTGTTCTAAAACTTTGCGTCCTCCCGTATATTTTATTGACAAATATACGGGAGGATCTTTTATGTCTGAACATTCTATTTACAAGGATATCGCCGAACGCACGGGAGGCGATATTTATATCGGTGTTGTGGGACCCGTGAGGACGGGCAAATCCACTTTTATAAAGCGTTTTATGGAGGCGTTGGTGCTGCCAAATATTGCAGAGGGATACGTTCGTGACCGCGCCCGTGACGAGATGCCGCAGAGCGCGGCAGGCAAGACGGTCATGACCACCGAGCCTAAGTTTATACCCGACGAGGCGGTCACCATAATTATCGATGACTGCGCGTCATTCCGTGTTAAAATGATAGATTGCGTGGGGTACATTGTCCCCGAAGCACTGGGAACTATTGAAAACGGTCAGCCGCGTATGGTGCGCACGCCCTGGCAGGAGGAGGCGATGCCCTTTGTTGAGGCGGCGGAAATGGGTACGCACAAGGTCATAACAGAGCACAGTACCATAGGCATGTTAATTACCACCGACGGCAGTATTGGCGAAATATCCCGCGACAGCTATCTTGATGCCGAGGAGCGCGTGGTGAGTGAGCTTAAGGCAATGGGTAAGCCCTTTGCGATCATATTGAACTCTGCCGATCCGTCATCTGAAAAGGCTATTGCGCTGGCGTATGAGCTTGAAGCGAAATATAATGTTCCCGTGGCGCTTGTCAGCTGTCTTGATCTTGATGCCGAGGATATCCGCCACATACTTGAGCTGGTCTTGCACGAATTTCCCGTTTGCGAGGTGCGTGTAAAACTGCCTGAATGGACGCAGGCGCTTGATGATAATCATCCCGTCAAAAACTCTATCGTTGAAAGTGTACGCGGTTGCGCGGCAAAGGTGTCCAAGACCGGTGACATCAAGCAGGCATTTTTGAAGCTTGCGGATAATGAATATGTCAAGGATGTCAGCGTTGACGAAATCAATTTGGGCAACGGCTGTGCCTGCGTATCACTTGCGCTGGAGGACGGACTTTACTATAACGTCATCAGCGAGCTTACAGGTTTTGAAATCAGCGGCGAGGACGATCTCATACGGCTTTTGCGCGAGTTTTCCAAGCTCAAAGGCGAGTATGACCGCGTTGCCGAGGCGCTTCGCGACGCTGACGAAAAGGGGTATGGCATAGTTATGCCCGATATTTCGGAGCTTAAACTGGAGCAACCCGAGATAGTCAAGCAGGCAGGAGGTTACGGCGTAAAATTGCGGGCATCTGCGCGCTCGGTGCATATGATACGCGCCAATATTGAGACCGAGATAAGTCCCATTGTGGGGACCGAGCAGCAGTCCGAGGATCTGGTAAGATATATGCTGGAGGAATTTTCTGATTCACCCGAGCGCATCTGGGAGTCCAATATGTTCGGAAAGACGCTGTATGAGCTGATAAACGAGGGCATACATACAAAGCTTGAGCACATGCCCGACGAGTCGCGCGACAAACTGTCCGAGACGCTGGAGCGTATTATCAACGAGGGTAGTAACGGACTTATTTGTATTATACTTTGATAAAAGCAAACCCGACACCTCAATTGGTGTCGGGTAAGCTTTTTCAAGTTAAATATCCTTGTAAAGAGGGAACTGTTCGCACAGTTTTGCGACCTCGGCGCGGACGGTGTCGGCGCTGTTTTCAAAGTCGCGTGCGGTGAGGGCGAAGAGGTGAGCTATCTTCTTCATTTCAGGCTCCTTCATGCCGCGAGTGGTCAGCGCGGGAGTACCTACGCGGATGCCGGAGGTAATGAAGGGAGACTGAGGATCGTCGGGGATGGCGTTTTTGTTGACGGTGATGTGTACGTCGTCAAGGCGGTGCTCAAATTCCTTACCCGTCAGGTTCATGGAGCGCAGACCAACCAGCATAAGGTGGTTGTCGGTGCCGCCGGAGACCAGATCGAAGCCTTCTTCAATAAGCGCCTCGGCGAGAGCCGTCGCGTTTTTGACTACCTGCTCCTGATATGCCTTGAACTCGGGCTGCATTGCTTCCTTGAAGCAAACTGCCTTTGCGGCGATGATGTGCATCAGAGGACCGCCCTGAATGCCGGGGAATATAGCCTTGTCGATCTTCTTGGCGATATCTTCGTTGTTGGAAAGTATCATACCGCCGCGGGGACCGCGAAGAGTTTTATGAGTGGTGGTGGTAACTACATCAGCGTAAGGAACGGGGGAGGGATGCTGACCTGCCGCAACAAGACCTGCGATGTGAGCCATGTCTACCATGAGATATGCGCCGACCTTGTCAGCGATCTCGCGCAGACGAGCGAAGTCGATAACGCGAGGATATGCGGATGCGCCCGCAACGATCATCTTGGGATTGACTTCAAGAGCCTTTGCCTCAAGTGCATCGTAGTCGATACGGAAGTCGTTTGAGCTTACGCCGTAAGGAATAAAGTTATAGAATTTACCCGAAAGGTTAACGGGGCTGCCGTGAGTCAGGTGACCGCCGTGAGCCAGACTCATACCCAGCACGGTGTCGCCGTGCTCAAGCAGAGCAACGTAAACTGCGGTGTTGGCCTGAGAGCCGCTGTGAGGCTGAACGTTTGCAAATTTCGCGCCGAACAGCTCGCAAGCTCTTGTTCTTGCCAGCTCCTCAACAACGTCAACACACATACAACCGCCGTAGTAGCGCTTGGAGGGATAGCCCTCTGCGTATTTGTTGGTCATAATGCTTCCTGCTGCCGCAAGAACCGCGGGGGAAACAAAGTTTTCGGATGCGATCATTTCGAGGCCTGCGGACTCACGAGCGTGCTCGGCACGAATGGCGTCGGCAGTTTCGGGGTCAATAGCCTCAATAAACTTCAAATTTTCATTGAGCATGTGGCAAATCTCCTTCCAAAGCACAAATGTTTTACAAAAAATCACATATTATTATACACTAAAACCCAAAATAAAACAAGAGGTTTACGCAAATCTTTCTATGTTTTATCATATTAAACAACAAAATTGCTGAATTTATGTCAAAAACATATAAAACTGACACAATATAATAAAAAAATGCGTGGAAATTGAAAACAATATTGACAAACCCACCTTAAATGTGGTATAATGAACAAGTAAATTTTTTCAGAAAGGCGGATACCAGATGGAAATAGCAATAATGGCTCATGACCTCAAAAAAGAGCTTATGGTTCAATTCTGTATCGCTTATTGCGGTATTTTGAGCAAGCACAAGCTGTGTGCGACAAGCATTACTGCCAAGCACATCTCGGATGCCACCGGTTTGACTATTGAACGTCTGATGGCGGGTGAGCAGGGCGGAGAACAGCAGATCACCTCCCGCATCGCTTACAACGAGATAGACTTGTTGCTTTTTTTCAGGGACACACGTCCTTCCAGTGAATACGACGAAGAAGAACATGAACTGTTGCGTATGTGCGACTTATATAATATACCCGTAGCTACCAATATAGCTACCGCCGAGGCGCTGGTCTGCGCGCTCGACAGAGGAGATCTTGACTGGCGCGAGTTTTTCAACCCGCGTTCCGAGTATAATCTCAAGCTTCACGGCAAAATGTGACCGTGACGGTGCAAATGACACGTTGTGTAAAATTTCCGCGTACAGAGAGAGGGAGTTGCTGAGAGCCCTTGGCGTGAGCTTACACAATACCACTTTTGCGCTTAATTTAATATCCTGATGAGTTAAAAGCTCGGGTGGAACCGTGCATTATCGCACCCCGAACACGAAAAGTGTCCGAGGTGCGTTTGTTTTTATAAAAATTTTTGTTTAATATAATGGAGGAAATTATGAAAATTCTTTTCGGCGAAAAGGAGATGTCATTTGACGCTCCCATTTCGGTTTTTGACGCGGCAAAAGAAGCTGAGCTTGTCAGCCGCGCGCACATTGCTGCGCTTGTGAACGGCAAGCTTTGCGCTATGAATTACGTTATCGACGCTGACGCGGACGTTAAACTGCTGACCTTTGAGGATAAGGACGGCAAGCACGTTTTTAACCACACTGCGTCTCACATTTTAGCTCAGGCGGTAAAGCGTCTTTACCCCGAGGCAAAGCTGACCATCGGTCCCGCAATTGAAAGCGGATTTTACTATGACTTCGACAGCGACGTAACGTTTACTCCCGAGGTTCTCGCAAAGCTTGAGGGTGAGATGACCAAGATTGTCAAGGAAAACCTGCTTATCGAAAGATTTGAGTTGCCCCGCGACGAGGCTGTCAAGTTCATGCAGGAAAAGAACGAGCCCTACAAGGTACAGCTTATTGAGGAGCTGCCCGAGGACGCTGTTATCAGCTTCTACCGTCAGGGCGAGTTTACCGACCTGTGCGCAGGTCCTCACCTTTACGCAACCGGTGCTGTCAAGGCATTCAAGCTGACACAGTGCACAGGCGCATATTGGAAGGGCGACCAGAACAACAAGATGTTGCAGCGTGTTTACGGTGTTGCATTCCCCAAGAAGGACGAGCTGAAGGCTCACCTTGAGGGCCTTGAAGAGGCTAAAAAGCGCGACCACAATAAGCTGGGCCGCGAGCTTGAATACTTTACCACTGTTGACGTTATCGGTCAGGGACTTCCCATTCTTATGCCCAAGGGCGCCCGCGTTATCCAGACGCTTCAGCGTTGGATCGAGGACGAGGAGCAAAAGAGAGGCTATCTGCTGACTAAGACTCCCCTTATGGCAAAGCGTGATCTGTATCGCATTTCGGGTCACTGGGATCACTACCGCGACGGTATGTTCATTCTGGGCGACGCTGATGATGAGACCAAGGAGTGCTTCGCGCTTCGTCCCATGACCTGCCCCTTCCAGTATCAGGTATTCCTGAACAAAAAGCGCTCTTACCGTGACCTGCCCATGAGACTGGGTGAGACCTCTACGCTGTTCAGAAATGAGGACAGCGGTGAGATGCACGGCCTTATCCGTGTTCGTCAGTTCACCATTTCCGAGGGACATCTGGTTCTGCGTCCCGAGCAGCTTGAGGAAGAATTCCACGGCTGTCTGGAGCTTGCAAAGTATGTTCTCGATACCGTTGGTATGCTTGAGGACTGCACCTTCCGCTTCTCACAGTGGGATCCCGCGCGTGCCGGCATTAAGTACGAGGGTACTGCCGAGCAGTGGGAGCACGCTCAGTCGGTTATGAAAGATATTCTTGATAAGCTGGAAGTGAAGTATGAGATCGGTATCGACGAGGCAGCCTTCTACGGACCTAAGCTGGATATCCAGTACAAGAACGTATTCGGTAAAGAGGATACCATCGTCACCATTCAGATCGATATGCTGCTGGCCGAGAAGTTCGGCATGGAGTATGTTGACTCGGACGGACAGCTCAAGAAGCCTTACATCATTCACCGTACATCTCTGGGTTGCTACGAACGTACGCTGGCGTACCTTATCGAGAAGTATGCAGGCGCACTTCCCATGTGGATGGCTCCCGAGCAGATTCGCTTCCTGCCCATCTCGGCAGATCAGTTCGAATACGCAGAGGCGGTTGCCGAAAAGTGCCGCGCACTGGGTATGCGTGTTGAGGTTGACGAGAGAAACGAAAAGATCGGCTACAAGATCCGTGCCGCACAGCTTGATAAGATTCCTTACATGGCTGTTATCGGATATAACGAGGTCGAGCAGAATACCATCGCCGTCCGTTCTCGCAAAACGGGTGACATGGGCAGCATGACCGCCGACGAGTTCGTTGCCTTCGCAAAGAACCAGATCGATACAAAGAGTAAGGATAACTAAATATAAAGTAACAAAACGCCCGCATCGCGGGCGTTTTGTTATTACTTCAATTTCTTCTGCATTAAAAACTCACTGCGCATCGAACCGTCTTTGAGCTTATATGCGTTTGGACGCTCGCCGACGATGCGGAATCCGAATTTTTCATAGAGTGCTCGGCCGCGGTCGTTGCCCTGCATAAACTCCAGCTCGACTATCTCGGTGTCGGGGTGCGCCTCGGCGGCGGCTATGAGATGACGGAACATGTGAGAGCCTATGCCGATACCCCAGTATTTTTGGCGTATTGATATTGCGACAACGGCACGGTGACCTGCTTTTATACCGCCTCTGAAGTTTATCTCGCAGTTGCCGACTATCTCACCGTCGATATAGCAAGCGATTATCAAAGTGCTTTCGGAGTTGCGACCGTTTTGTATCCATTTTTCTTCTTTTTCCACCGTCATGCCATCCCATTCCTCGGGATAACGGACAAGAAAATCCGTTTCGCCGCAGCAGGTCTTGATGCAGTTCAGCATTTTTTCGCCGTCACCCGATTCGGGTGTTTTGAGAACGGCGGTCAAGCCGTTTTTTAAGGTTATTTCTTTTGGATCAAATATCATTGTGGTTCTCCTTTCCATTCCAAATATCCGCTTGTAAAGGGCAGATGGTCAAATTTTTTCGTGCCAACGCTCTCAAAGCCATTGGCAATATACCAGTTTTTCAAAATCGTACTTTCTTCGATAATGCCGATCTTTATTTTAGTGCCGCCAAAAGATTTTACTTTTTCTTTTGCAAAATCAAGCATTTGCTTTCCGAAGCCGTTGTGACGGTATTCGGGCAGGATTGCAAGATTGTGCAGTTCATACGTGTTATCGTCTTGTTTTGATAATGACATATACCCGATGATCTTTTTTCCTGCGTATAAACCGTACATATGCCAGCCCCACTTCATTTGCGTTTCAAGAAAGCTGAGGGGAATAAAGCTCGTGTGCTTGGGGCAGTTTTGCTTTGTCAAACCGAATTCGTCCGCAACGGTTTTGAAGCTTTGGTGTATGACGTCGAGGCACTCCGAAAGCTCTGCCTTTTCAATATCAAATATCGCGGGCATTGTTACGCCATTGTATTCAGAATTATCAATTATCTTTGTATAGACAGCCAAAGCAGGTGCGCCTTCAATGCGTAGAACCTCTCCTGTATCACGGTACCCCGCCTTCTCGTAACACCTCCGGTTCTTCTCCATATCCTGTGGAAAATCAACATGAAAGGCTTTTGCATCGGAAAATTCTTTCTCGCACAGCATGATAGCTTGACTTGCTATCCCGTTACCTTGCCACGAGGGATGAACATAAACGCGGCAAAGATAGTATTCACCCTCTTCGATCTTATGATTGAGAGGTCTTGTACCGTTGCAACGATAGAAAATTCCGCCGACGATCTCACCGTTACACAATATTGTAAAGTATCTGTTGTGTTTATTCAATCGGCGCCATATATCTTCTGCTCCGCGCAAGTAGGGACTCCCTTTATCGTGATATTTTTCATATAATGGCAAAAATGCTGCTTTCTGTATATCTGCTAATATCTCTGCTTCGGAGGCAGTAGTAGGTCTTATTGAAATATTCATTGATTTACTCCTTCCTGAAAATATCCAGCATATGATTCGTAGCGCCCACCATGTCGGGGCGCTCGCATATGCAGAGGTGGTATTTCATATAAAGCGCAAAGGTTTTATCGTCCATTTCGTCGATGGCTTTTTTGATAAAGCGGGATAGCATATCAACACCTACATAATGCAGTCGCGTTACGTTGAATTGCTGCATCAGCTCGTCTATATGCTCCTTTCGGTACAAAGAAAACAACTCTTTTGGAGTAGATGCCAGCTCGAAAGTGTCAAAATCGATAAGATGATCGTGGCTACCGTCGGCAAAGCCGCCGCGCAAAAATCCGAATTGGTAAGCGGTCATGTCGCTGTTGCAATATGCGGCAAATACGACACCTCCGCGCCGGGTCACGCGTATTGCCTCGCTAATTGCCGCGCTCTTGTCAGCGTCGGTGTAGAGATGATACATAGGCCCCAGAAGTAGCGTGATGTCGTAGTGATCCGACGGGATACTTTCAAGGTTTATGGCATCGCCCTGCCGTACCGTGACCTTTTCATTCGGCTCGGTGTTTGCGCGGAACACTTCAATGTTGCAGTCCATAAGCTCTACCGCGTCAACCTCGTAGCCGCGGCGCGCAAAATAGTGGGAATACCGCCCCGTACCCGCGCCTATCTCCAGAATATGCATACCCGTTCGCAGGTATTTTTCAATATAGTGAACCGTGGTCAGAAACTCCACGCTGCCGTGTTTTGACGCGAGGCGTGCGTCCTCATCGTGTGTGGTGTAGTAATCGTTCAAAAATTTCAGTCTTTCCATAATATCCTCCAAAAAACAAAGGCGGTGCAATTCGAAGATCAATTCGACTTGCACCGTCATTATCCAATATTTCAATAGTTAAAATAACACTATTCCGAAAAATGGGTACGACAATACAAGCCCGACGTATACCAATAAATTGCCTCGGTATCCATCGCGCGTACGGTATAAACATTGTTAAGTACGTACATTGTCATTGCCATATCTATCCTTTCGAAAAATAATTGAACCGATTATACCACACATGGGCGGTGTTGTCAATAGAAAATGAAAAATTATTTGTTAAGCGCCTTCTGAATTTCGGCGTACAGCTTTGCGGCGTAGACCGCGAAGCAGGTCTCTGTGGGATGTCCTGCGGTGTCGGTGAAGAATTCCTGGCGGTTGGGGGTCAGGAGCGAGCCGTCCACATAGTGCAGAGTAGGGTAGTCGCGGCAGATCTCGCGCATCCATGCGTTTTGCTCACTGCCCGTAAGCCCCAGCTTTGACGCGGTGTCAAACTTGCTGTGCCAGATAGGCGCGAGGATAAATATGTTGGATGTGGGATAAAGCTTTGCAATGCGGGAGAGAAATCCGCGGCAGTTTGCCTCAAATTCCTCGGGAGTGGACTTGCACCAGTCATTGGAGCCGTAGGCTACGGTGATATAATCGGGATCATCGCACTCTGCTTCGTCAAGCAGGGCGGGGAAGAAAATATCGCCGCCGATGCCTTTGTTTATTTCGTCGGCGTCAAGAAGTGAGCCAAGCAGTGCGGGGTAGGACAGCGAGGGGTGTATCGCGTCGTAGCAATGTGTGACCGAGTCGCCGAAGCATATCATGGTCTTGGGACGGCGGACACCCTCAACGCGCGCGCCGTTGTCAATGGTGACATTCGATATATCCGTGCGGTACGACCAGGGGAAGTATATCTCCACCAGCTTATCTCCCTCGGGCAGCGATATCTCAGCACGCCCCGACATATTCTCGGGACCTTCGGATCCGAAATGATATTTCATGCGACCGTCAATATAAACGTCGAAGTGACCGAACTTGCGGCTGGAGCCGTAGTAAAACTTATAGTCAAAGCCAAAGCGGCGGGAGTCGGTATTGAACGCCAGACGCACACCTGCGGTGGCAAAGGTCTTGTTATAAAAATCGCGGTTGTCTATATCAAGATAAGCCTGCGCCTGGCTTTGGGTAAAACGCATAAGCATAAAAGCGCCGTCATTTTGCTCCACGCGGGCACAGCCGCGGGCAATATCCTTAATATTTTCAAGAGTTAATGTCATAGTGGTGCTCCTTTGAATAGGTATGCTTAACTATATCATATTTTTTGTGTTTTTTCAAGTGTAATATAAAAAATTGAGGCTCCCGAAATTTACGGGAGCCTCACAGCGTTATTCTTGTTCCTTATCAGCGTTGGCTTTTTTAGCTCTTTTTTTAGCAAACCGAATTATCAGTATGATTACAGCCACATGTGCACCTGCGATAACTGCCAGCACAATCAGGGTAGGTATCGCGCCGACAAATCCGATGGAGAAGTCACGGCAGCCGTCGGCAAAGTCCTTCCAGCTTTCAACGAAGGTAGCCTTGAGCTCCTCGCCGTAGGTCTTGGGCTTTTCCACTATATCGGTGTATTCGATGACCTCGGAAACAGAGAGGTGAACGGTGGAATACGCAACCTGGCTCTTGTAGTAGTTTAGCTGTGTGTTATATGCCTCTATCTCCTCGATGACGTCGTAAAGGCGTTGCTGGACCTGCAGCATATAGTCAATGGTGTCAGCCTTTTCGTACATTTTCTGCAGTGCCTCTTTTTCAGCCTCCAGTGTTTCAAGACGTGAAACTATGTCGTAGTATTGAGGGCTGATATCGTCAATTTTGCCGTTGTTGTTGACGATGTTGAGCGTGTCACCCACTTTACCTATAAAGCTTTCAAGATTATTTGCGGGTATGCGCAATGTGTAGCGCGCGTAGCGTTCATAATAACGACCTGCGTAGTCAAGGCTTTTGCCCGATTGCTCGGAGGACTCAATATATCCGCCGAACTCAGTGACATAGTCGTTTATAGAGGAAATTGCGGTGTCAAAAGCTTTGGTTTCGGCTTGAATGGAGACGGTTTTGATTATCTGGCGTTCGTATTCGCCCGACTCGATCTTGTCGGATATGGAGCCGTCAACGCCAAGCCCCGGGGTACTGTCTGTGCTGGGATAATCCATATCGGGCTTGCTGCTTAAGCTTTCGTCGTACATAGCATCATTTTTTGCCGCACAGGATGCCAGCAATACGATAGTCATAATAATGCAAAGTGCTAACGTTAAAAATCTGAATTTTTTCATAATTGACCTCCGTTTTGGATATGTAGTATGAGCTTTCATACTATAAGTCACCGAAATTTCAAAAAGGTTTCATGTATTTAAAAAAATTTTAAAAAATATCTGTTGATATTATGGATATCAACAGATTATTTTGTTATCTTTTTTGAAAAAGTTTTTGAGGGAGTTCGAGGGAGCTTTTTTCAAAAAGCTCCCTCGACGGGGTACGGGGCAGCGCCCCGAATATAATACAATTACTTCAATTTTGCAAGTGCATCTTTGACGCCTGCCAGATTTTCCTCGTATTTAGCCAGCTTTGCGCGCTCAGCCTCAACGACAGCGGCGGGAGCCTTGGCAACAAAGCCTGCGTTGGACAGCTTGCCCTCAAGTCTCTTTATCTCGCCCTCAAGCTTCTTAAGCTCGGTGTTAAGACGTGCACGTTCCTTTTCGGTGTCGATAATATCGGACATGGGCAGCAGGATAGTTGCCGAGTCGGTGATTATCTGAACGCTGTCGTCAGCGGAAATTACGCCGTCAAAGCTTGCGGCAACCTCAACCTCGGATGCGGATGCAAGACGGGTGAAGAATACAGCGGTAGCATCGTTGAAGCTGTCGGTGTACTTGGTGGCGATGTAGACCTTTGCGCGGCGAGAGGGAACTACGTTCATCTCGTTTCTGCGCGCGCGGATAGCACGGATAGCCGCGATAACGCGATCCATCTGTACCGACTGCTCGGGGAATGCGTGGGTAGCCTTGGGATAGTTTGCGATCATGATGCTCTCGGCGTCACCTGAGATGGGCAGAGCCTGATATATCTCTTCGGTAATGAAAGGCATGAAGGGATGCAGCAGCTTGAGCGTGCCGACCAGAACGTAAGAAATAACGTTCTGAGCAACCAGATTTTCGGGAGTGTCCTTGGCGTTAAGACGGGTCTTGGACAGCTCGATATACCAGTCGCAGAAGACATCCCAAACGAAATCGTAAAGCGACGAAAGCGCCACGCCAATCTCGTATTTGTCAAGAGATGCGGAAACGGAGGTGCAAAGCACGCTGAAGCGATCCAGAATCCACTTGTCCTCAAGGGCAAGCTTTGACTCGTCGGGCAGCTCGATCTTGTCGATGGTAAGATTCATACGAACGAAGCGGGATGCGTTCCACAGCTTGTTTGCGAAGTTTCTTGCCGCCTCGATCTTTTCGTCCGAGAAACGCATATCGTTTCCGGGGCTGTTACCGGTTGCAAGGGCAAAGCGCAGCGCGTCGGCGCCGTACTTGTCGATGATCTCCAGCGGGTCAATACCGTTGCCGAGTGATTTTGACATCTTGCGTCCCTGGGCGTCGCGCACAAGACCGTGAATAAGAACGGTGTCAAAGGGAATGGTGTCGGTGTATTCCAGCGCCGAGAATATCATTCTGGATACCCAGAAGGTGATGATGTCGTAGCCGGTTACCAGCGTGTTGGTAGGATAGAAATACTTCAGATCCTCGGTCTCGTCGGGCCAACCCATTGTAGAGAAGGGCCAGAGGGCAGAGGAGAACCAGGTGTCCAGCGTGTCGGGGTCCTGATTCATATGACCGCCGCACTTGGGGCAGGTGTCAACGTGCTCTGCGGATACAACCATTTCACCGCACTTTTCACAGTAATAAGCGGGAATTCTGTGTCCCCACCAAAGCTGACGTGAAATGCACCAGTCCTGAGTATTTTCCATCCAGTGGAAGTAGTTTTTATCAAATCTTTCGGGAACGAACTTAATGCGTCCGTCGCGAACAGCCTCGATAGCGGGTTTTGCAAGGGGTTCCATCTTTACGAACCACTGCAGGCTGATCATAGGCTCAATGGTAGTGCCGCAACGGTAGCAGGTGCCGACCTCATGCTTGAGATCCTCGATCTCGCAAAGGAAACCGCCTGCCTTCAGGTCCTCTACGATAGCCTTGCGCGCCTCGTAGTATCCATGCCTGCGTACTTGGGATAGTTGTCGGTGATCTTTGCGTCGTCGGTGAGAACGACCTCCATGGGCAGCTTCTGACGGCGACCGACCTCAAAGTCGTTGGGGTCGTGGGCGGGTGTGATCTTAACGCATCCTGTACCCTTGTCCAGCTGTGCGTGCTCGTCCGCAACGATGGGAATGCGTCTGCCAACCAGCGGCAGAACACAGTATTTGCCGATAAGGTCCTTATATCTTTCGTCCTCGGGGTTGACAGCAACTGCGGTGTCGCCCAGCATTGTTTCGGGACGTGTGGTAGCAACCTCAACGTATCCGCCGCCACCGACCAGAGGATAACGGATGTGCCAGAAATGGCTGTCCTGCTCGGCGTATTCAACCTCGGCGTTGGAAATGGAGGTCTTGCAGTGAGGACACCAGTTTATGATGCGCTCGCCGCGGTAAATGAGTCCCTTGTTGTAAAGGCGGGTAAATACCTCGCGAACGGCGCGGCTGCAGCCCTCGTCCAGCGTAAAGCGCTCACGGGACCAGTCGCAGGAGGAGCCCATTTTCTTGAGCTGCTCGATGATGCGTCCGCCGTACTGAGCCTTCCACGCCCAGGCGCGCTCAAGGAAGCCTTCGCGACCAAGGTCTTCCTTGGTGATGCCTTCCTTGCGCATTGCCTCAACGATCTTGGCTTCGGTTGCGATGGAAGCGTGGTCGGTACCGGGCAGCCACAGCGTGCTGAAGCCGCTCATACGCTTGTAGCGGATGAGAATGTCCTGCAGTGTGTTGTCAAGGGCGTGACCCATGTGCAACTGACCTGTGATGTTCGGAGGGGGAATAACTATAGAGTAGTGGGGCTTGGAGTGATCAACAGTGGGAGTGAAATAACCCTTTTCACACCAGTTCTGATATATTCTCGTCTCAAAATCCGAGGGAGAATATGTTTTGGGAAGTTCGTGATTGTTCATGATTTTCTCCGGTTATATTTAGAATTTATTTTATTTCCATATCTGCTATGACGGCGTAGTGGTCGGAAAGGAAGCAGCCGTCAACGGTGTCGTAAAGTACCTTGTATGCGTGGAATACAAATCCGTCCTTGGTGGCAACTATCTGGTCGATAGGCTGGCTTGCGTAGCTCTGACCTATAAACTTATTGAAGGAGCCGCCGCCCTCGGATTTGGTGGAAAGCTTTTTGGTGTCGCCCAGCGTGGTAGACATAAGTACCTTATAATGTGTGCTGGACATATTGTAGTTGAAGTCTCCCGTCATGACCACGGGCAGACCGGGATATTTCTCCTGAGCCTTAGCGATGTAGTCAAGCAGGACTTCTGTCTGCTTGGTCTGGATTATATTGTTTTTGGTAGTGTCAAGGTGAGTGTTAAACATAATGAAGCGCTCACCGGTGGCGATGACTTCAAATACTATATACATACCTAAACGCTCGGTCAGACCGTCGGAGGGGGCGCCCCATTCTGCCGAGATGGGCAGCTTTTCGGGATTCTCGCTGAGCCAGAAAGAGTTATGGGTGACCACCTTCAATGTGTTTGTATTGTAAACTATGCCTATTTTTTGGTTTTTTGACGCGCCTACTCGGCGGTAGCCGATCTTGCTGAGATTTTTGTCAAAATAAGTTCTCCAGGATGCGCTGCATTCCTGAACACCGATGGCATCGGGGGCGTATGTCTTGAACAGATCAAGCACGCGAGGCTGACGGACTGCCAGTGTATGCTGAGAAAGGTCTACCTTGATGCGGTCTGCCCATTTGGGATCTTTGACGTAATCTTGATATTCCGTGTCAGTACCCAACAGATTTTGCGTCATAATGCGTATGGTCTTGGGCTGTTCAAACTTTGCGTTGTAGGAAAAATCAGCGGGAACAGACAGTGAGGTAAGACTTGCGTCGGTAGCGCTGAGATAGTTTTCGATAAACCATTCCACAGCTTTTGAGGTGCCGTATTCATTGTTGCCGAGAAGTACAATGCGTGTGCCGCAGACCTTGACGATGAATTCATCCTGAGGAATGGATGCGGTGTCAATGTTGTAGTATTCGCCGTTGCGGGCGACGTTGCCTATGCAGATCTCATATTCATTGACGGCGTTGGTCTTCCAGTCGGTAGTAATTTTGATGTATTTTCCTGTGGCTGCGCGGAATGCGTTGCACAGCTCGGAAGCCGCCTTGGCTTCAACCACCGCGTCCTCGGAGTCTGGGCGGAGTATCACGAAATCCGTTGCGCCATCGGCAAATACGGTAAGATCGAGGGCCTCGGGAGCGGTTGTTGTTTCGGGAGGCGGTGTGGTGTCGGGGGCCTGCTGATCGGCAGGTGTTGTATCATCGGCCTTGCCGTCTGCGCCGCCGCAAGCAAACAGAAGGGGCAAAACGGTAAACGCTAATAAAAGCAATGCAATTGTTCTGACAAAATTTTTCATAATGAAAACTCCTGATAAATAAAAAATCCCCACATCCATCAGGACGTGGAGCACGCGGTACCACCTGATTTTGCGCCGAGGCGCACACTCAACAGCCGTAACGAGGCAAACGTTCGGCAGTAGTACGAAACGCATTCCCACCGACAGCTCGGGAGTGACTTGGGCAGCATCTGCGGCGGACTCGCACCAACCGTCCGTTCTCTGTACGCATAGCCTCTGCTTACTGGTCTCCGTCAAAGCTTTTGACATATACAAAAATTATATCACTTTAGTTGCCGTTTGTCAAGATTTTATCTTGCGAAACAGTAAGAAATAATATATAATTTGTTTTGGTAATCAGAATCAGAACTGACTTTTGCGCTTGAGTTTGCGGTGTGCGATTGTTTGGTGTACGTTCGCGCAAAAGAACACACTCGCAACGCGAGCGTTGCGAGGTGCGCAGCTCTTCTTCGTGAAGTGTCGGTTCTAAAACAAATAAGCACGGACTTTGTCAGATTTTGGGTAATCAGAATCTGAACTGACTTTTGCGCTTG
>JAZNBA010000113.1:0-28061 GCA_045586785.1 Eubacteriales bacterium
AGCATTCGCTCGCGGCGCATCTGTTAATATCAGATCCACGGTTCGTATTGCGGCTCATATTTGAACGACATTATATTGCTGTCCTTAACTATTATAGATTTAAGTTCTTCGCGTTCAATGATGCATCCGTTTCCGTCCGCATCGTAAAGATAATACATATCGTCTTGTATATACATATTGCTTCCGTTTTCATTGTTATAATCATACACCCAATGTATGCGCACAATGCCGTAAATTTTTCCATCAATATTTCGATACCATCCAAGTGCTTCACAACCACGGAGGATCGTTTTTTCATCAAGTGTTATATGAGGTGGTATGAGTGCGGTGAGATCAAGCTGATCTATGACAAAAGCTATATTGGGTACACGTGACAGATCTTCGGCTGTATAGTTATCGTAACGATCGGGATTGTCATCGGCGCGGTTTTCTACGAAACCGTAACGTCCTATACCTCCATTTGTAGAGATTACTTCATTTGTAAGACAACCGTGGATAATCCTTGTATACTCTATGCTTACACGATAATAAACGCTTACAGTCAGAGTGTGGCAAAAAACATTTTTATTGCCCGGTGACACGTAGTTCCAAAGGGCCTTTTGACTGTCAGAAAGGAATACGTCCTCTGCGGTTACGTAATCAGGGGTATTTCGTATGACATCAAACATAGAAAAATTAGAATCTTCATTGGCACAAGCTTCGAGAATATTTGTCTTTACCTGCTCAACGGTATCGCCGATGTCGGCGGCATAATAACGGTTATTGCGGTTAATGGGGTCCTGCTCTTTGATGAGAATATGCTCTATTAAATGTTTACCATAAAGCGGTGTTGAAAGATAATGAGTAGCTCTTCTCCAAAGACTTGTATCTATTATTCCGTTTGTAAAGGCTATGACCGAGCCATAACCGGGGTCATCCACATAGCATGTCTCAAACATATGCGGAAAATATTCAACTTTACCTTGGGTTTTGTTGACCATAACATAGTTTTCTATGCCAATTTGTTCAAGTGAAAATATCAAAGAGTCATATCCGTCAAATAAATGCTCATCGTAATAGCTGTATCGGTAATATATTTCTTTGGGGAGACCTTCACCCCGAATGGTGTCTATAATCTCGAGCCTTGCTATTCGGTATGTTTTGTTTGCACCCGGATATAAATAAATATTAGGTAAGATCTCTATTACTTTAGCTTCAATTACAGTTTGGGCATGAAAGCCGGGGTTTCCAGCATAATCTTTCCACTCGCCCTCTGACAGTGAAATGTTACCTATAGTTGCACTTGAAGTTCCGTTTATAATGCCGTGATCATCCAACAGCGGCGCCTTTGGCGGCGTATTAGGATCTGTAATAACTATTGGCGATGTGGTGTTTGCTGGCGGTGCGGTGTCGGTAGTGGTGTCCGCAGGTGTTGTGTCATCGACTACGACGGGCGGGGGATCGTCTCGTAGCATCATGGGCAGAGCGAATACTGCCGCCACCGTAATGCAGAGGCAAGCGGCAACCGCGCCCACGCGCAGCCACATATTTCTTTTGATCGCTGACTTTTTCAGCGCGTCATCTTGCTGTATATAGCCCTCAACAAGATCGGCGTCAATAAAGCAAAGCGCCTCGTTGAATTGCTGTTTATTCATATAAAATAGCCCTCACTTTCGAGTTTTTTTCGAAGACCGTCCTTGATAGCGGCGATCTCTTTGTTGACTGTGGAACGACTGACGGAGAGGGTGGACGCGATCTTGTCAATAGGCGCGGCGGCGTAGTAGCGGCTCATAAAAATATATCTGCCGCGCTCTGACAGCGAGCGCACGTAGTCGCTTATCACCTTGCCAAGCTGCTCGGCGTCAAACTCGGAATCAACGCTTTCCTCGTGAGCTATAAGATAATCCAGCTCGTCAAGTGAGTCGGTAAGGCTTGACGGCACACGCTTTTGCCGCATCCTTCGATTGTATATATTAACGGCGGCACGGCGCATAATGGCGGTCAAAAATGCTTTCAGCGCGGACGGACGCGCGGGTGGGATAGCGTTCCAGGTGCCGATATACGTGTCGTTGAGGCATTCCTCGCAGTCGCCGCTGTCACGGAGCATATTGTAAGCTACGGACAGCAGATAATTTTTGTATTTTGTGTCGGTTTGCTTTATGGCATCCTCGTCACGTTGCCAGTAAAGCTCGATGATGGCATCGTCGCTCAGCGGTATGTTTGCTTGCATTGTGCATCTCCTTTCGTCGTACTAAAGGGCCCTTCATAAATAACAGTCAACAAAAAATCAAAAAAGTGTAAAGATATGTTAAAATATTTTCAATTATATTGTACCCGATTTTTATTTTAATTTCAATAGTCAATTGACCGAGGGCTGGAGGTGTGATATAATAAGGCGAATATTATCGGCAAAGGAATGACAAATATGAAGAAAAATTATAAGCTGACGGTGTATTCCTGCTTTGTGGGTTATATCGTTCTGGCGATAGTAAATAATTTTGTTCCGCTGTTGTTTGTAACACTGCAGAACGAATATAGTATTTCGCTCAGTCAAATAACGCTGCTGGTCACAATAAATTTCGGTATTCAACTGCTTTCCGATCTGGCGGGTGCCAAGTTTATTGATAAGATCGGCTACCGCGCGTCAATTCTCATAGCCCACGCCACTGCGGCGGCGGGATTTATACTGCTGACGGTGTTGCCGAATATCATGCCGCCCTTTGTAGGAATTTTAATATCCGTAATTATTTACGCTATAGGAGGCGGTATAATCGAGGTGCTGATAAGTCCCATTATGGAGGGTTGCCCTAATGACAGCAAAGAAAAAGCCATGAGCCTGCTTCATTCGTTTTACTGCTGGGGCTACGTTGGTGTTATCGCACTGTCAACCTTGTTTTTCTTTGCTTTCGGAATTGAAAACTGGCGGTGGTTGGCACTTATTTGGGCGGCAGTTCCTGTTGTAAACGGTGTACTGTTTATCAAAGCGCCCATAAATCACCTGATCTCCGAGGGTGAGCAGGGAATGAGTATAAGACAGCTTTTGAAGAGCCGCGCATTTTTACTGCTTGTCGTTATCGCGCTGTGCGCGGGCTCTGCGGGCGAGGCAATAGGACAATGGATGTCTGCCTTTGCGGAGCAAGGGCTCGGCATCAGCAAGACGGTTGGCGATCTGGCAGGGCCTACGGTGTTTGCCGCGCTGATGGGCATTTCCCGCGCCGTTTACGGGAAATACGGTGACAAAATTGACCTTGACAAATACATGACGGTCTGCGGAGTTTTGTGCGTGGTGTCGTATTTGCTGGCGAGCCTTGCGCCGTTGCCTGTAATAAGCCTTATCGGATGCGCGCTGTGCGGACTTTTTGTGGGCATAATGTGGCCCGGAACCTTCAGTAAAGCGGCGCAGACCTTGCCGCTGGGCGGTACGGCTATGTTCGCGCTTCTTGCGTTGGCGGGTGATCTTGGCGCGGCGGCTGGACCGACAGTGATCGGTATGGTGTCGGATGCGGCGGGCGGCAACCTGAAGCTCGGAATTTTAGTGTCGGCGGTATTTCCCGCAGTTCTTGCGGTGTGTCTTATGGTTAGCAGAAAAAAGCAAAAATAAAACACGGGAGCTGAGTCTTTGACTCAGCTCCCGTGTTTATTGCTGTATTTTAATCGTAATATCGCCTGTGTCTGTGTTGATCTCACAAATTCCTCCGCTTGCTGTGTGGGGGACTCGGATGCGCCCCGTGTCGGACTCGGCGTAAAAGACCTTTTCGCTGAGCAACGTACCCTCAACGTCACCCGTGTCGGTTTCGATCTTGATGGACGCGGCGTCACAGCCGTCAAGTATTACACGGCCTGTGTCGGCCTCAATGTCCAGCCTGTCGCTTGCTATGACGTTTGTCAGGTGTAAGTATCCCGTACTGCTTTCAACGTATAGATTTTGGCACTTGATATCCGAAATGCCTTTGTCGCCCGTGGTGCTCACCGCTTCAAGGCTTTGGCACTCAATTTCTTCTATATGCATTCTGCCCGTTGACGTGCGGATGTTTACGTCTCCTGCGACGCGGGCATCCATAAGAGAAATCGACCCCGTGCTGGCTTTGAGTCTTACACTTGCGGGGGATACACCCGAGACGGTTATGCGTCCCGTGGTAGCTTTAATATTAAGCTCGCCTGAGGTGGCGGCACGGTAGCTGACGTCACCCGTGTCGGTGGATATAGTTGTGTTTTTGAAGCTGAACTCCTGCGGCACGACTACAAGTGAGGTTTCCGTGTTTATTGTTAACGCGTCAAACTCGGTGCGCGAGAGGTAAAGTGTCACGCGAGGACTGTTAAAGCCAATACTGATAAAATTTAAAATATTGATATTTTTTATCTCGCGTATTGTCAGCGCGCCGCCCTCGATGCCGACGGTGTAAGTGTGCTTGTCGTTTTCGTAGCACTCCACGCGGCTCTCTCCGTCGGGGGACACTATAAAGGCTATGTCCGCTACGTTGACGTCTATATTTATGCTTGAAAAATCTTGCGTGACGGCGTGTATCTTGGTGGTGTATCCGGTGTCGGAGAGTTGCTTGAAACTAAACTTTGTTGCGGCAAGACCTATTCCGCACAGCAAAATACCTGACGCCATAAGTATGAGAGCTACTATAATTGCTGCTTTTTTTGCTTTTCTCATTTTTTACGCTCCTTTCTTATAAAACAGCGTTTGATACCAATGAATATAAGTTTTCCGAGAGCGATTATTCCGCGGGTCGCTTGATTAAACGCGAAGAACATCAAAATTGACAATCCCGCGCAGATAAGCGATGCGCCCAGAAGAAACAGTCCAAGCGGAAAATTACCGAATAAAATTAAGATCATTGCGCAGACAAATCCCGCCACCGCCGTTGCCGCGACGGCAATACCCGTGGCGTGCAGAGCAATAATTACTGCCCACAGCGACACGTATATCGACAAAACCACGGCAAAAGCCGCAATAAGCAATGACAGCCATATGGGCGAGCCCAGTATGAGCAGTACGATCTCCCACGCGCTTAGTGTACGGCGCGGCTTGACTTTTTCCTTTACCAGCTTTTTAAGCGGTATATCTGCCAGTATCAGACGAACTATGTCGTCTATATTGCCAAGATCGGCGACTGCCTGCTGCTCGGTCATGCCTTCCTCAATGCGGTCGTCTATCATTTCATTGTAATAGTCCAGAGAACGGCTTATGTCGTCCTCGGGTAAGCCTTCCAGCTTTTGCTGCAGTTCGTAAAGAAAATCAATTTTATCCATTTGCGGCGTCCTCCTTTGCCACGAATTTGTAAATTAACATGATCTCGCGCCATTCTGTCTTAAAATCCTCGATACGTGCAAGACCGAGAGGCGTGATGTGATAGTATTTTCGCAGTCTGCCGTTGTGCTCTGCGGTGCGGACTGTAAGCATCCCTGTTGATTCAAGCCGCCGCAGAATGGGGTACAGCGTTGATTCGGATATTTCCACATACGGCTTCATATCCTTTATGATCTGATATCCGTAGGAATCCTCGTCCTTGATGGCGGCAAGCACGCAGACGTCAAGCAATCCTCGTTTGAGTTGTATGTCCATCTCGATACCTCCTGTTGTATAATACTATATCACGCATAGTATTGATTGTCAAGAGGTTTTTGAAAAAAAGTCGTTTTTGTGCTATAACTATGCCAAACAACCTACGGTTGAGCGAAAATCCTCTGTTTAGTTGAGCAAATTTTGATTTTTTCAACTGTTGCTATCTTTACCTTGCGGACTCAAGGTGATATAATTGAGTCATCAAAAGAAAGGAGTTTTGACTATGAACACAACTTTAGGAAAAAGAATTGCGGCTCTCCGCCGCGAAAAGGAGCTTAAACAGGACGAGCTTGCCGAAAAGCTTGGAGTAAGTCCTCAAGCAGTCAGCAAATGGGAAAATGACCAGACCTGCCCCGACATTTCCATACTTCCTCTTCTTGCCCAAATACTTGGTGTAAGCGTTGACGAGCTGCTTTCGGGTAAAAAGGAAGAAACACCCACAGTCAGAATACTACCCGAAAACGAGAGAAAAGACATCAAGGATATGATGCTCCGCATCGTGGCAAAAAGCGCCGACGGCGATGTGGCACGTGTAAATCTTCCTCTTGCCGTAATAGAGGTTGCGATCGACAGCGGATTTAATATATCACAGTTCTCGGGAAATGAAGCACTGAAAAACATAGACCTAAGCAGTATTATGAATATGGTAAAACAGGGTGCCATAGGAAACCTTGTAGAGGTTGAAAGCGCCGACGGCGACATGGTTCAAATATTTGTAGAGTAAAATATGAAAATAACAATAAATACACGTACCGTTTTTCTTTTTCCCACAGGACTTGTCTTGAATCGCCTCACAGCGGGAATTATTCGCAGAAAGCTGAAAAAAGAAGGAATAAGACTGACGAAAAAACAAACCTTGTTATTTATAAAAACGATCAGACGGTATAAAAAGAGCCATACCGATTGGAATCTTGTGGAGGTTGATAGCAAAAACGGAAATGCGATAACGGTAAGGATTTAAAATTTGAAAATTACATAAAAACGGTAGGGGTCGGCGCCCATTTGCTTGCAAATGTTTCGACCCGAAAACGTGAAGTTGCATTAAACTCTATGTCTTCGGGTCGATGTGGGCATCGACCCCTACAGATATATTTTTTTGTTTTGGTGGTGTGCCGTGAGACATTAACAATTAATATGAATTATTCTATCCCAAACGTATCGTTATCCCTGAACTGCAGGGCGTAGAGCTGCTTGTACGTGCCGTTCGCTGCGATGAGCTGATCGTGGGTGCCGCGCTCGGTGATGCGGCCGTCCATAACAACGGCGATCTCGTCGGCGTTGCGTATGGTGGAAAGCCTGTGCGCTACCACAAGAGTGGTGCGTCCCTTGCACAGCTCGTCAAGTGCTTGCTGGATAAGAACCTCGGTAGTGTTGTCAAGGGCGCTGGTCGCCTCGTCAAGTATCAGCAGGGCAGGGTCCTTGAGAAATACGCGCGCGATACTCAGACGCTGCTTCTGACCGCCTGACAGCTTGACGCCGCGCTCACCGATCTCGGTGTCGTAGCCGTGCTCCAGCGTCATTATGTAGTCGTGAATATTGGCGCGGCGTGCCGCTTCCATCATTTCTTCCTCGGTGGCGTCGGGACGACCGTAAAGAATATTGTCGCGGATGGTGCCCACGAAAAGGAACACGTCCTGCTGAACGATACCGATGTTGCGGCGCACCGAGTCAAGCGTCAGCTTTTTGATGTCCTTGCCATCGATAAGTATGCTTCCGTTGCCCTCTTCCAGCTTATAGAAGTTGGGGAGCAGGTGGCAAAGTGTGGTCTTGCCGCCGCCCGAGGGACCTACAAGCGCCAGCTTGCGTCCTTTTTCAAGCTTCAGATTGATGTTGTGCAGGACTTCTTTGGTTTCGTCGTAGGAATAGGTGACATTTTTGAACTCTATCTCACCGCGAACGTTTTCAAGCGCCTCGGCATCGGGGGCGTCGGTTTCGGGGACTTCTTCCATTATCTCAACAAAGCGCTTGAAGCCGCTGACGCCGTTCTGGAACTGCTCCATAAAGCCGATAAGTGTATTAACGGGGCTGATGAACAGGTTAACGGAGACGATGAATGTGGAGTAATCGGCAAAGTCGATGCGTCCCGCGTACAAAAACAGACCGCCTGCGATAAGAATGATTACGTTGAAAACCTCGGTGACAAAGGTAGTGGAGGCATGGAATTTTGCCATTGCGTTGTAGGCGCGCTTGGAGGCGCTGACGAATTCCTCGTCGCCCTTGGCGAACTTTTCTACCTCGCACTTTGCGTTGGTGTATGCTTTGGTGACGCGAATGCCGGTGACGCTGCTCTCGACTGCGGCGTTGATGGTGGCGTTGCTCTTGCGGCGGTCGGCAAAGGCGTGTTTCATTGCCTTGCGGAAGTGCATAGTAACAACTACCAGAATGGGCACGCAGGCGAATATTATCAGCGTCAGTATGGGGTCAATGGTCATAAGATAGCTGAAGGAAAGCACTATCATGACCGAGCTGATAAGCAGGTTTTCGGGGCCGTGGTGCGCCAGCTCACAGACCTCGAAAAGGTCACTGGTGATCCTTGTCATAATGCGTCCCGTTTCGTTGTTGTCATAAAACTTATAGGGCAGCTTTTGCAGGTGCGCGAAAAGATCCTGACGCATCTGCGACTGCATACGTACGCCTATCATATGACCGTAATACTGCACGAAATAGCGCATCAGCATACGAAGGACGTATAAAGCTAAAACGATAAGTCCCGAAATGACGATGGTGGTGTACATCTTATTGGGGATGTACTCGTTGAGCATTTTTCGAGTGACTATAGGGTATACCATGCCGATGACGGATATAAGCAGTGCTGCCAGCATATCCAGCGTCAGCATTTTTTTGTGGGGCTTGTAGTAACTGATAAAGCGTTTTAACATTAGTTTGTTTCCTTTCCTCGCATTTCCGGCGGAACGTATGATTTGCAACGTAAATACTCTGCCTCGGAGCAACCGTAAAACGGTCTGTCGCAGGGCTTGCGCTCCGCGTCACGAATGTGCTCCAGCTCTGAAATTACAGCACCAAGTGCCTGCTTGTCCAGACAATAGTGAGTATAGTAGCCCTTTTTAACGCCGTAGACCAGTCCTGCCTCACGCAACGCTTTCAAATGTTGAGAAACGGCAGACTCGGAAAGATAGCTTTGTCTTGCCAGCGCGCGAACGCAATAGCCGCGCTCAGCCATTAGCTGCAAAAGCAAAAACCGCTTGGGTTCGCATAACGCCTTCAGAACCTTTTCATCCATACTTCGCACCCTCCTGTTTTGATGTTTATATTATACCATGCTAATTTAATTAAGTCAATACTAAAACAAATTTTGCGTTAAATAATTTGTTTCTACGTTTAATTTAATAATTATTATAAAAAATAAAACACTCCAATACCAAAAGGCGACCTGTTCACCGTGAGATGTCAGGTCGCCTGTTTTAATATTTGTCAGTTTACAATATTTTTTATTCTGCTTCTATTTGCTCAAATAATGGCGTAAAATCAGGGTTATAATAGTAAAAGCAATGGGAACTGCCATATCCTCCTCTTACTGATATAACATTATCTTTAAATTCCCATGAATACATATAATTTGAGTATGGTAAAGTCGATGTTTTCAGTTCACCCATAAATTCACCTTTTGAATTATAACTTTGGATATGATTACATGACCCAAGTCCCAAATCATTTGAAATAACAATACATTCACCATTGAATTCCAAGGATGCTATCCCATAGGAATCAATTGATTCAAACGGTTGAGTTTCAACGGGCTCAAATAAGAAGGTTCCGCTTGTGTCAATAACGGTAAAATAGTGTTTTCTGGCACTTTTGTTGTAAAAAAGAACGGCTGCTTTATCATTGACAAACTGAGTTACATTAGTAATATTGTCGTGCTCACTTAGATCAACCATTACTTCTTCGTTCAAGTCTACATATTGGATATCATACATACTTTTTCTATATATTTGCCATGTATTTGACGGTTGTTCTACAGAAATTGGATCAAGCAATTCTCCGGTCTTTACGTCAAGAAATTTTTTGACTTCGGCAAAATATATAAATCCGTCTGAATAAAAAGATTCAGTATTTAAAGCTGAGGTTTCGAAAAGACTGTCGCCCACTTCATTATATAGGTCTTCTGATGGCTCCAGCACCCATTTGAAATCCGTATTCATAACGCCAAGCTCTTTTCTCGTGTTTTGGTAGTCGGATGTCACTTTTTCCGTCAATATGTAGCCGCCCTCAAGTGCTATGCCGTAAAATGTAGTTGCTCCGACATCTTGAGGGTATACTATTTTTCCTTTGGTATTGCATATTCCGTTTTCAACCAAAGCGTAACCATTAATAAATCGATTATATATATCTCCCATTACGGTCAGATCCTTATCCAATTCAAAAACTATATAGCCTTTTTTATTAATGCAATAGGTCTTTTCTTCATTTTCGTCTATACTAACGAAAGCCAATCCGTCGGAAAAGGAAGATGCTCCGGTTATTTGGCCTGCCAGCTTTTTGCCTGTATGACGGGGAGCGGTAGAACTGTTGGTTGTACATGAAAACAACGAGAATGCAAGTAAAACAGCTAATAACAATGCTGCAAATTTCTTCATATAATTTCCTCCAAAATTAAATAAAAAGTGTTTACAATCAAAGGCGTTTGGCGCCGAAAAGTTCAAGCTTTGATTGCTTATAGCAACATTATACCGCAATTTGCGGTATATGTCAATACTGCAATTTGCAGTTTGGTATAATTTTTTCAAATATTTATATTGGAGTTATTATGTTATACAGAAGAATTCGTGATTTGAGAGAGGACAATGATCTGACTCAAAAGCAAATGGCAAAAAATTTGAACTGCTCACAACAAGTTTACAGTAATTACGAATTGGGGCAGAGAGACATCCCGACAGATATTTTAATAAAGCTTTCAAAATTTTATAATGTTTCGGTTGATTTTATTTTAGGTATCAGCGATAATCCGAGGATAAATAATTAAGAGCTCCCCGTGGGGAGCTCTTTAATATTGTATAAAGCATATAGAATGGGTTGCGTTAATAATCACTTTATTTATGAAAACCTCGTAGCATAGCCGCATCTGCGGCACAGCTCCTCGGTGGCGTGTCGGCATTCAAAGCCTTTTTTCATAGCCTCGGCACGAGGAGAGGACAAAATATCTGTGATGCTTTGCTCAAAAATGTTACCGAGATTTATGACGCCGTCGCTGTCAAGACAGCAGGGCACTACCGTGCCGTCGCAAAGTATGCCGAAATGATCCCGCATACCGTAGCAGAAAACGCTGTCGCTTTGCACGGGTGCGTCCTTGTCGGGCCACTCGAATCGGTCGCCCCACTCAACAAACAGCTTTTCGCGCACACGCAGACCGCGTGTGTTTTGCGACCATTCGCCAAGCAGGCGGGAGCGCAAAAACTCAAGCGTGGTATCGTTTTTGCCGCCGTCATGACCCTTGTTCCACAGCCGCAGGACGACGATAATTCCTGCGTCCGCCGCCGCGTCGGCGAAATTTGCAATCTCACCTAAGTAGCGCAGGTGCTGTTCATTCGACTCACCCTCAAAGCTGTGTAGAGATATATTTATTTTGTGCAGTCCGGAACCGATAATATCGCCGCCGCACTTCGACAGCATAGTGCCGTTGGTGGTTATCATGGGCTTGAAGCCGCGAGCGACCGCAAGACGGACAAAGTCGGGTAGCTTGGGATGCGTCAGCGGCTCTCCCATAAGGTGAAAGTAAATATATTTGGTCTGTCCTTCAAGGGCGTTGAGCACGCAGGAAAATTCCTGCTCGCTCATACGCCGCGGCGGACGTGAATGTCCGTGGCAAAAGGAACAGCTCATATTGCAGATGTTTGTGATCTCAACATAAACGCGTGAGTACATGGGGAACTCCTTGCTTACAGTAATTTAATAATTCCCAATATCAGCAAGTGCGCCGGATAGAACGCATAGTAAAAATACTGCAGCCATTTACTGTGATAGCCCTGCTTTCCGCGGTACAGCCAGATGGGAATGAGCGCGAGCAGTGCGAATGCTTGCTGAGCAATGGCAAATTCATGACCGAACAGTGTGAATGGATACTCAAGTCCGCCCAATATTTCCAAGTTTATGTACCAGAGGCAAGCAAACTGACCTATATAGCACCACCATTTACGTCCTCTGAAGAAATAGAACGCAAGGACCGTCAGGATTCCGGCGGCGTTGTAGTCGACAAATGTGATAAATCCAAGAATTGCACCTACTAACACCGACGCAGCACCGACAATTATACCGATGATTATACGCGGCCACTTTTTTTGTATTTTCTTTGTGAGCTCATTGAGGTATATCAGACCTATCGAGATAAGAAAGCTCCACAAGACATTCTGGTGCATAGGATAAAACAGTCGGCTTCCTATGGCGAGGTTAAAGGGAATTTCGGATATGACAGCGAAGATAAGCAGTCTCAATATGTATTTTTTTAGATTTTTGGTGTGAAAATAGCCCTCAACGATCATAAAAGCGAATATGGGAAAGGTGAGACGTCCTATGCAGGTCAGCCATTCGTTGCCCGAGATGACAGTACCCCATAGGTGGTCGCACAGCATAAAAACCATTGCCATTATGTGTAGCATCATGGACGTTGTTTGCAGACGAAACTTTTTTTCCATAAGAATACTCCCGAAAATATTGTTGTGTTTTTTGACTCTGTATGAAAAATTTTGATATTATATAAATTATAACACAGATATTCTTGTTTTTCAATATATAACATAAAGAGACACCGCAAATACTTGCGGTGCCAAAAAGAATTTGCTAATGTTATTATTTTTTGTATTTATCCAGTAACCCGGATGCCATAAATGCTTTGGCAACTGCTTCACATCCCTGAACATTGGGATGGCCGCCGTAAGCGGGAGTTGACGGATCGTCAGGCTTGCCGAGCACCGCCGCGAAGTCAAAGAATCCGTAGCCCTGAGCTTCGGCGAGCTCCTTGAGTTTAACCGTGAGCTCTTTCCAGACTTGAACCTTTGCGGTGCTTGAATAGGTGTAGGGAGGTGTTGAGAAGATGATGACATCGCATCCCGCTTGCTTACAGGTGGTGGCAATGGTATTTATGTCATCGGTTATCTGCTGCGCGGTACGCTGACCCGAATATTTGTATGGACCGCTGTTTATATCGTTAACGCCAAAGCAGATGACTACAACGTCATTGTTCTTTGCTTTTTCGAGCCAAGCGGGGCTGTTTGCCGCGTCGTCGGCGCGTGCGTAACCCAGACCGAGATTCCAGAAGCTTATGTCGGTGCCTGCCATTTCGGTGATCTGTGCCGCCCAGAATTTGTGTGTTCCGGCACCTGCGCCGATACCCATGGTAATGGAGTCGCCGATAAATGCAACTCTGAGCGCGTTTCCGCGCTTAGCACCAATCATGGCGGGCATGGGAGCTGACTGCGCGGAAGCTATGCGCCCTGTGCTGTCATCGTACAGCAGGCAGGATGCGTTTTCAGAGTTGGTGGCGGCAATGACGGTGTACTCGACTGTCCACTCGAAAACCAGATAATATCCGTCGGGAACATTTACGGTTATGGCATCGCTCCAGAACATTTCTTGTGCGGCAACGTCGCGCTCTGCCTTGCCGTCGAAGGTGAGCGGCTTGAAGTCGGCTATTTTGCCGAGACCTGCGGGGGACTTGGAGGTGCCCACCGAGGCAGAGATTATTTTATATGACTCTGTCGGCATATCCCGGTAGGAATGGCTGCCGCCCGAGAATGTGCTGTCCACGTTGTTTGAAAAAAAGAACTTGTATTCAAGCTCGCCAAACTGCTGTATCTTGTAAGAACCTCTGAACGTTCTGCGTTCAGGCTTGCCGTCAGCAGACTTCAGCGCGTAGTTGCAGGAGGAGGGCGTGATGGAGTTGGATTGGTAGATCTCAAAGTCGGACTTTACAACTTCAACGGGAGTTTCGGTAGTATCTGCAACGGTGGTTGTTTCGGTCTCTTGCGGAGCGGTTGTGGTTTCGTCTTTTGGAGGCTCTGCGGTAGTCGTTTCTTGTGTGCTGTTATTTTGCGGAGGTCGGTCATTGCCGCAGCCCGCGAGCATGAAGGGTGGGAGAATTACGCAGGTTAAGGCAAGTAAGGCCAAGGATTTGATGTTAATATTTCTCATAACTGTCCCTTTCTGTGTTGATTGATGACTCCATTATATCACCGATGCAGGTGGTAAGTCAATACGTTGTCAGAATGATAGTGAAATTAAAGATGAAGGGTGCCGCGTGATGCGGCACCCATATTATTCTTTTATTTTAGGTTCAAATGATATATTATCGGCGAGGTTTGCGGAGTTTTTTTATAAGTTTACAGTATAGCTAAAATATTGAAAGGCGGCACCCGATAAGGTACCGCCTTTCCTCGTGGTAGTCGTCGATTGATCGGCGGCTGTATTTATTCCGCTATTTTTTCAATGATATAATAAATACTACTAACAGGAGCAACGTAATCGCTCCACCTAAAATGGTATAACAATTAACAAGCATCGGAGTGAGGGAAGTCAAAAACGCTACAAAAGATAAGATATTTATAGCTATTTTTATTTTGCTATTTTTCACGAAACAATAAATCACAGTAATTACAATTAAAGCACACGTCAGAATTGCAGTAAAAAGCGCCCCAATATTACCGTAACCGTACACGATCAAATCAAAATATGAAAAGTGCTGTTCATAGTACCAAATAGAAAGATCCGGGGACATATGTGCAAATTCGAGAACTATGCCGTATGGAAGAAGTTCTAACACGAGAATCACAATCAAAACAGCAAATACGATAATAGTCTGTTTTCGCTTCAACATAATATCACCTCGATGGTTCATCATTTGTATAATCGTACGCAACCTCAATCGCAACATTGTTATCGTCAAAGAAAATGCGATTGATCTTATATCCCAACTTTTGTTTTTCCCAATATTCGATGTAATTGTATTTGCTAAAGTCCGTATTGCCATATCTTTGCTCGATTTTGCTTTGAGTTTGACCGATAGTCCATTCTTCATCAAAGGTGTTTTCCCACAAGAATATAGAAATAAAAACGGCAATTACGACGAACGCGCAAACGGAACATATCAGTATTGTCATTTTCTTGGAGTTGGTCATAATCTTTCACCTCCTAATCAATTCAGCACCATATCAATGTAGGTATCGAGGTTGTGTTCGTTGCCCCAAGAATTAACGTCAATCACATAGAGATTTCCTTCATACACGAACTTGGCTTGCCCGTGCATAGCACCGTCTTGAATCAATGAATAGTGTACAGTTATACCGTTGATCTCTTTTGTAAGTCCTTGTTCTTCATATCCGCCGATGTAGCTATCATCAACACTATCTCGGTTAAAGATAATGTAGTAGTCCACGCTATCGGTTGTCTCTCCCTTGGGATAGGTAGCACGAATTTGCAACTGCAATGGTTTTTCAAGGTTTGCCTCTAAACCATTGTCTCCATTGATAGAATCATACGAAATCGAAATACGCTTTGTGTTGGATTCATCAAGATCGAGTTTGGAATACAAGGTATCATATCCCAATACGTTGTGTACTTCCTCAATAGAGTTGTATGTGTTGGAAACAGGCGCATCGCTGTGCGAACCGCCAAACACCAATTTCATAATCGGCATAGCACAAATCACTAAAGCGAAACAAGCTGCCGCAAGCGACGCCCATTTTACCCAAGAATTCTTTTTCTTCTTTTGCACCTTCTCGGCAGGTGCAGCCTTCATGATGAGTTCGGGGTCAAGACCGCCGAGGCTCATATAAATGTTCTTGTTCGTCATACGTCAAAGCCCTCCTTATGTAGAAATTCTTTTAGCTTCTTTCTTGTGCGGAGTAAGAGGACGGTTACGGAGCTTTCCTTCATACCGTATTCTTCCGCGATCTCGGCTACGGAGCTTGAGTACCAATACCGGCGCACAAAAACATTCTGCGTTTTGTCGGGCAGAGACCAAACGAACTTATTCAGAGCATCCCTTAAAGCAACGCTCTCGCCAATGTCCTCTCCATTGTCATTATCGGGAATACACTCGGCAAGCTCATCGAGAACAAGCATCACTTGTCCTCCGCGCTTCTGCGTGTGATATTCCTCGTAGCGATCAAGCGAAAGCTGACGGCTTATCATTCCGACGTAAGGCTTTAGCGGATCGGGTCGATTGGGTGGAACGGTGTTCCACGTTTTGAGATAAGTATCGTTGACGATCTCTTTTGCATCTTCGTCATTTTCGAGAATGCGATATGCGATGTAATGGCAGTACCGTCCGTACTTCTTTTCGGTCTCGGTGATAGCAGACTCCGAGCGCTCAAAGTATAGATCTACTATCTGCTTATCTTCCATAACTCACACTCCTTTCAAGTGTTTTGAAGGTCCTTCACCCTAAATAACGGGAAAAATACCGTCCACACTACACTCTGACGAAAACTTTTTTATAATTATAACATATTTTTTCTAAAAATGTGTGAACACAGAGAAAAAGGCGGCACCCGATAAGGTACCGCCTTCCTTGTGGTAGTCGTAGAATGATCAGCGGCTTGTATAGTTTATTTTGCATTAGGCTCTGTCACTTAATATGACTGATTTTTAACACTTTTTGTAGAGGAGAGTATTTTCTCTCCTCTGCTCGACATATTGGAATTTAGTTATTCAATTTCAAATGGTAATTTGTCAACTTGTTCTTGGTATGAAAATTTAGAAAGTTCTATACTTCTTCTCCTTTCATTTCATAGAAATTCACTTAAATACTTTACGGGAGTGAAGCATCACCAACACCATTTTTTCCATTTGATATGTGATTGTCAATACACTATCTTCAACGCTCATATGTGAGACATCGATCATTCGGTGGCTTTTTTGTACGACTCTTCCAGTATAGCTTTGAGATCGTCTAATTTATATCTGCCCCCGTTTTCAAGCCCTAAAAAATCAGGTCGCATAGAATAGGTAATAATTACATCTTCCGCTTCACCTCTTACCCAAACAAATACCGTAGACAACCGATTAGAATATGTTATAACGTAATCGTTGTAAGAAATACCATTTAGCGCATTATCAATTATTTCGTAGGTTAAACCTACAAAACCGTAAGGCAAATTAACTTTATTAGACACAGAAGATGATCCTACATATTCAATCTTTTTATCATTATTGGCATAATAAAGTGTGTATGTTGTATCAATATTTTCTCCTTTTTCTCCACCTGGAACAATGTAAACTATATCAGTTGAAACTACTTGACTAAAATCCGCTAAGTCATCTGAAAGAAACCAATCGTTTGTACGAAGTAAATATACTTTTTTGACTTCGTCGTTATTTTCAAACTGTGTTAAAATCGAATCTTCAATTTTTGGGGTAAAATCCCCCCTATGCGACTCAAATAGCGAAGTGTCCCCATTCCCAAAAACTCCTGCGTTAATGTTTGGGTTATTTGTCTTATTGATAAACGGAATTGCGATCATAATTGCAATAGCAAAGCAAGCCGCAAGTGAAGCCCATTTCACCCAAGTGCGCTTTCTCGGTTTCTTTTTCGATGCGAGATCTGCTTTCATATCGAAATAACGGTCAAGAATGTCCGAATCCAAATCTGTAATAGCATCTATGAGTTTTTCTTGTGTCATACTATATAACCCTCACTTTCAAGTTGCTTTTTGAGTCCAATTTTGATTGCTTCGATCTCTCGCTTGACGGTAGAAACGCTACAGCCGAGTTCCTTGCTGATTGTCGAAATGGGATCGGCAATATAATATCGGCTGACGAAAATGAACATTTGTCTATCGGGGAGAGATCTGACGAAATTACTTATGGTTTTGGCGAGTTCTTTGGTTTCTATTTCTGCGGTCATATCGCCATCATCTGCTATGAAATCTTCAAGCTCGGAAAGAGATACCGCGAATTCTGATGCGATACGCTTTTGGCGATTGTTTGCTCTGAATCGGTCGATTGCCGTTCTCCGCATAATTGATCCGAGAAAAGCCTGTAACGCCACAGGTCTTGCCGGAGGGATCGCATTCCAAGTACCGATATATGTATCGTTCAGACATTCTTCACTATCACACATATCGTGAACAATATTCATAGCAACCGAAAGCAAGAACTTTTTGTATTTGATATCGGTCTCCTTGATCGCTTGCTCATCACGCTGCCAATACAGCTCAACGATCTTTTCATCGCTCATGACAGACGTTCGATTTGTTTGAAGTTCCATAACACACCTCCTTCGCTGTTATTTGAAAGGCCCTTCATAAGTAATAGTCGCTACTTTTTTCAAATTGGCTCACTTCTTTTGAAAGTTTTTGGGATTTTTTATATTATAACAAATTTTTGCGGAAAATGTGTGAACTGATATGAAAAATTGGGTGCCACCGAAGCGGCACCCTTGTGCACGGCAGGAACTGTTATGTCCCTGTCGTTTTGTATTATTTTTTTGGTGTCCAAAAGCTTTGTAATATAAGGGCTTTGGGGTATTTTCACTCCCATTCTATTGTGGCCACAGGTTTAGGCGAAAGGTCATAGAGAACTCTGTTTACGCCATCCACCTCATTGAGTATTCTGTCTGTAACCTTGGAGAGAAACTCGAAGGAGAGGGGCTCGACGGTAGCGGTCATGGCGTCAACGGTATTGACGGCGCGGATGACAACTGCCCAACCCATATATCTTGCGTTATCTTTAACGCCGACGGACTGAAAGTCCGGGATGGCGGTGAAATACTGCCATACCTTGCCGGCAAGACCTGCCTTGTCGAATTCGTCGCGCAGGATCGCATCGGATTCGCGGACAGCCTCAAGTCTGTCGCGGGTGATGGCGCCGATGCAACGCACACCAAGTCCGGGACCCGGGAAGGGCTGACGGTAAACCATATTATCGGGAAGTCCGAGAGCCTTACCTACGGCGCGGACCTCGTCCTTAAACAGCATCTTGATAGGCTCTACCAGCTCAAATTTGAGGTCGTCCGGCAGACCGCCTACATTATGATGCGCCTTGACAGCCTTGACTGTCTTGGAGCCGCTTTCGATAATGTCGGGGTAGATAGTGCCCTGACCGAGGAAGTCAACGCCCACAAGCTTTCTTGCCTCTTCCTCAAATACGCGGATAAACTCGGCGCCGATGATCTTTCTCTTTGCCTCGGGCTCAGCTACGCCCTCAAGCTTGGAGAGAAAACGGTCGGTTGCGTCAACGTAAACAAGATTTGCGCCCAGCTGCTTGCCGAATACGTTTACAACCTGCTCGGGCTCGCCCTTGCGGAGCAGACCGTGGTTAACGTGAACGCAGGTGAGGCGGTCGCCGATAGCGCGGATAAGCAGAGCGGCAACAACGGAGGAGTCAACGCCGCCCGAGAGGGCAAGCAGTACCTTTCCGTCACCTATCTGACGGCGGAGCAGCTCTACCTGGTCTTCAATAAAGTTTTCGACGTTCCAGTTCTTCTCGGCGTGGCACTGTGTGAAAACAAAGTCATTCAGCAGCGCGGTGCGGTCTGCGTCATTTTCGGGAATGGGAGATGCGCCCTTGTAGTCAAATGCGATCTTGGGTACGTTAAGCGCCATAATAGCGTCGGATGCTTCAACGGCAACGCCGTCAACAATGTTGTTGGGACCGCCGCCGAGAATGACACCGCGAATACCGGGTATCTTCTGGAGTGCTTCGGCACTGAGGTCGTAGGGGTGTATCTCGGTGTAAACGCCGAGAGCGCGTATTTCGCGTGCGAGAAGTGCATTCTGCTCGCCGCCGAGGTCAATGATAAGTATCATGTCCTGCTTCATAAACAATCTCCATTCTGCCGTATAAACAGCATAAAATAACCTATTTGTACACATTGCGTTGCACTTTGATGCAACGAAAATATTTGCGTATATTATATCAAAAAAAAAGTCTTTTTACAATATTTTTGCGTAAAAAAATCGGCGCGAAAATGAATTTTTTTAAATAAGTGCAAAATTGCACAAAAAATGTATATTTCGATGAAAAAAACTATTGCAATGATATGCACTTTAATGTTATAATAATAATTAACACAATATCTATATCGCGTGCGGATATGACGCGGTATATTGTAATAAATTTTGAAAGGACACACAAATGAACAACGAAACCATTGCGCAGAACACTTCCTTTGATTTTAAGTCGGCGCACGCTAAGACCATCGCCGCAATTGACGAAATAGAGAAGGTCATCGTCGGTAAACGTCCTGATATAATTATGCTTTTCACAGCTCTTCTGTCCGGCTCACACATTCTTATTGAGGACGTGCCCGGTACAGGTAAGACAACACTTGCCGCAACCATGGCGCGAGTCACGGGACTTGATTTTAACCGTGCCCAGTTTACGCCCGACGTTATGGCATCCGACATCACCGGCTTTAACATTTACAACCGTCAGAAGGAGCAGTTTGAGTTCCGCGAGGGTCTCGTTATGTGTAACATACTGCTGGCAGATGAGATCAACCGTGCGTCTCCCAAGACCCAGTCCGCGCTGCTTGAGGCAATGGAAGAGGGTAAGGTAACGGTAGACGGCGTTACATACGATATTCCCGATCCCTTTATGGTAATCGCTACCCAGAACCCTACGGGTTACGTTGGTACTTATCCGCTGCCCGAGGCACAGCTTGACCGTTTCGCGCTCAAGATAAGCATGGGTTACCCCACTGCCGAGGAAGAAGTCAACATTCTTATGGCGCGCCGCGGTTACAATCCGCTGGATTCCGTATCCGCAGTTCTGAGCATTGACGACATCAGAGAACTGCGTCAGTTCGTTTCCACCATCAAGATCGATGAGGAGCTTTACCGCTACCTGGTATCTCTTATTACCGCAACCCGCAAGAGCTCCAAGCTTGCACTTGGTGCCAGCCCCCGTGCCTCTGTTGCGCTTATGCGCCTGGCTCAGGCTTACGCATTTATCCGCGGACGTGACTACGTGCTTCCCGATGATATCGGCTCGCTGTTCCGCAGTGCTGTGGGACACAGACTTATGCTCAGACAGGAAGCAAAGCTTGCAAATCAGGGCGCTGACGAAATACTTGTTGATATTCTGCGTTCCACCGACGTTCCTTACAAGGGAAAGAGATAAGGCGGGGAAGATACCGCTATGAAAGACGCAAATATCAAGGCGAAAAAGGACAAAAAAATTGCCTTGACACGCAATTTTACGATATATGTGATAGTTTTTGTGTTTGCGCTGGTGTTTACTCAGGCGCTTCGCTCAAAGGTGTCAAATATATTTTTCGCGTTTGTCTTTTTCTTGCCGTGGGTTATGCTGATATATGCGCTTACCGCCCGTATGACGCTCAAAATATTTATGCTGTGTGAGTCGGTCGAGGTGGCAAAAAATCAGCCCTATGAATATAAGATACGACTTATAAATGAGTCGATAATACCTTATCCGTTTGTTGATGCCATGCTGTGGCTGCCGCTGAAGAACAGCGTGCGCTGCTCACTCCGCACGGTCAAGACCACAATGTCGCCCCGTTCGGACTATACCATCAACAATGTGGTAAAATTCCCCTTTCGAGGAACGTATACCATTGGCGTTGAAAATATCTATGTTTACGACTTTTTCAGAATGTTTTGCGTAAAGATAGACGTCAATATGCTGGAGACGGTATACGTACTGCCTCGCAAGCTTGACCTTGATATAGGTCAGGCAGAAGCTATCTCCGACGCGTCCCGCAAGACGCGCAAATCCAACACCTCTTATGAAAAGATCGAAATAAGCGATATCCGCGAATATCGCAACGGCGACGCGCTCAAGAGCATACACTGGAAGCTTTCCTCTAAGGCTGAGGACTTTATGGTGCGTGACTATGACACTGGCTCATCCCGCGAGACGTTTATTTTCTGCGATATGTCGGCAAGCTTTGCTACCGAGCCGCCCGAAAAGCCGATTGAACTGCCCGTTAAGGTCAAAAAGGCTAAAAAGGCCAAAAATGCGGAGCAGACTGAAGGAGAGGGCGAGGCTAAGGTTGAAAATGTCAAGAAGAATAAGCGCCGCAAGAACAAAAAGGTTCAGGAAGCTGTTGCGGAGAAGCCCATTGATGTAGACGAGCTTGCGGACGACAGCTACTATGAGGATATGAACGAATACTGTGCCGACGGTATCGTCGAGCTGACAGTATCTGCGGTGCTCAAGGAGCTTCGCGCCGGCTGTGAATGTACGCTGACTTGGTTTGACCGCAGAGCGGATATGGGCGTTTATAGCTTTACGCTGCGCTCTATGTCTGACTTTGAGGCAATATTCCGTCTGTTTTCCACCGCGCCGCTGTGCGATGAGCGGCAGTATGTGTCCAAGCTGTCCGCTATGTTGACGGACTCCCAGGACGTAAAGCAGATATACGTTACTTCCGCTATACAGCCCGAGGCGGTCAAGCGGCTTTGCGCTATGTCGTCCATAGCTGACGGCGCTACGGGTGCCGCGGAGGTACTGCTTTATAACCCCGAGCAAAGATTTGCTCATGTCAGTGAGCGCAAGCTTTATATTGAAGGCTGTCGTGCTCAGCTTATGTCCAAGGGACTCAAGCTGACCTGCGGCGAGCCGGAATGAGGAGGGTAGTATGGCTGAAAAACTTATGAAAAAACGCTCCTCAAAGCCTGTTGATAAAAAACGCGCAAATAAAAAGAATAAGAAGGTATTATCTGTTTCGAAGCGTCCCATCGTTTGTCCTCCCGACAGAGCGAGCATGAAATGGTGGGTGCGTCTTACGGGTTATATATGCCGAGTGGCAGTCATATTCATGGCTGTATTCGGTTTGACCTTCTTTATGTGCGACGCGTTGCGCCTTGAACAGCAGGAGCTGAGCGTTCCCGCGGGATTTCTCGCGCTGGTATGCGGCGCGGCGGTAGTGCTGTTTACTCTGATGAAAATGTCGCGCTACGGCGCAATAGGCGGTGCTGCGGTGCTGGCGGGCGGTATGGTAATACTGCCAATACTCAGCGGCGACGCCGTGCAGTTCTTCGTAAAGCTGGTGCTGACTACCAAAAATGTAGTGCTCACAAGACTTTACAATCTGGGTTACTACGGTCTCGGCAAGTATATAAGCGAGCTGAGCTACAGTGCCGGATTTTCGGCGCAGACATATTTGCGCATTGCCTTCGCTTTTGTCGGAATACTTCTGGCGCTCGCATTCGTGCTTTCCTGTCTGAAGCGCGTCAACGTATGGCCGCCTATCATAATAAGCGTTGCTGTCATCGGCGTTATATGCACATATAACATTGCCCGTTCCAACTGGGGCGTTGCCATGATAATAGCATCGTATACCGGACTTATAGTTATGGCGGTTTACGATAAAATATTCGTTTCGGGCAAGGGAAGTACGGCATTTGACAATGAAACGGTGCTGTTTGCGGATGAGGACAGACCTCAGATGCCCGAGGGCGGACTGACCCCCGAGCAGGCGCGTCAGATGCGCAGACAAAAGCGCAAAGAATTCAAAGAGATAAAGAAAAAACACAAAAAAGAAAAATCTCAAGTCACTGTTGAGGAAGAACTGGCGGATTATTTCGGCAGTTCGGTCAAGGCTAAGAAGGTCAAGACGGAAAAAGGCGTCAAAAAGACCGCGGAGCAAAAGCAGCAGGATCTGCAGATACGCAAGGTCATCAAATATGACAGAGCGGTCAAGCAAGCTCACGCGGCACACGGCGGCTTTGCAGCCTTCGGCGCGTTTGTGTTGGCAATGCTTATGCTGCTGCCCTCGGCGCTGACGGTCAAGTCCAGCTTTACCACCATTCCACTTATCGATGAAAAGATGGAAGAGGTTCGTGAGTACGTTACGGCACTGCTTATGGGCGACGACCCCATACTTGACGATCTGGGTTACAAAAACGATAAGAGCAATTTCCTGCCTCATTCTACGGATGCCACTCCGCGTTACTATACGGGTGAGGAGATAATGACGCTTGAAATGCAGTCAAATCTGCTGGTATACCTGCGCGGCTGGATAGGCACCGATTATGAGGACGGAGCATGGCTTCCCGCGGATGATGAGGCGTTTGACCGTTACCGCGAGCTTTACGGAAATTATCTGGATCCTGCGGAGATACTGTTTGATTACTTCTACTCTGTAATGTACCCCGACGTGGTTGAGGACAGAAACTTTCTGAAGAATGTCAACTCCAAGGGTAATTACGGCGTAACGGCTATGCAGATACATATCAAGCGTCTGGAAACCGAGGACTCGCTGGTTTATCTGCCCGCGCATTACCGTGCGGATGATGACGGCCGTGCCGCAAGAGCCGAATATCACGGTCTTTACGAATACGGAACGGACGTAAGTCTTGATGACGTAACCTACGTAAACTATTTTGACGGTTTGTACACCGGCCGTAAGTTTATGGATGAGATCGAATTTTCGTCCATAGCCTACGTTACCACTATGAAAAAGACCAACTGGTACAAAGAGGTTGCGGAGCTTATTGCTGACTTCAATGCCGGGTATAACGGTGCAGAGAAGGCGATCAAAAAGTACGCTGACAGAAAACTCAGCGGCAAGAGCGCGTCTCTTGACGATATAGTCGAGGCAATATTTACCGAGCCGCCCGAGGAGCTGGTGAGCGTTGCGCTCAGCGAGGACGGAACGACCAAAACTATCGTTGTTCGTCAGGAAAACGGAACTGTTGAATATATCTATGATATGACAACGGGCAAGCAGGCAAGAAGAATAATGCATCCGGATCTTGTCGAGGCAATAGATCCGGAAACGGGAAATGTAGTGCTTGATGAAAACGGCAACCCCGTGATGGAAGAGGCGGCTATGGCCTTCCGCGATCTTTCGTTTGAACTGCTGTTCCGCGAGGTAATGACGACCGCTCAAAAGCGCGAGCTTGCAAACGCATATTATTGGCAATATGTATACGAGCAGTTCGTTTACGATACATATACCGATAAGGCGGACAGCAAGGTCATAAAAGAACTGGTCAATAGTATTATAGACGACAACTCGCATATTATTGAAAAAGGATATGATGAGGAAACGGGCGAAAGCTATGAGCTTGATCTTGGAATAGACAAGGAAAAATTTGATATAGCCTTTGAGCGCCATTCGGACAATGCAGAATCCTATGAGCTTCGTCACAAGCTTATTATGGCTATCATCGACTATATGAAAGAAAATATGACGTATACCCTTACACCCACCGCGGCAAAAGACGCGTCGCTTGACGGCGTTGAAAACTTCCTGAGCGTTACCAAAGAGGGCTATTGTGTTCAGTACGCATCGGCGTTGGCGCTTATGCTCAGACAGGTAGGCATCCCCGCGAGATACGTTGAGGGTTTCGTTACGGGCGAGAGATATATCACGCAGAATACCCGTAAGGAAGACGTTGTCGCTAAGTATACCACTACGGTGCGCGACAGAAACGAGCACTCCTGGGTCGAGGTGTGGTATGATGGTATAGGCTGGGTCCAGTACGAGGCTACTCCCGTTTACTATGACGATATGTACGTAAGCGGAGGCGATGGCGACGGTATAGCCGTTCGTCCTTGGTATGATCCCGAGGATGCGGTTACCGAGGAAGAAGAGCTGCTTGATATGCTGCTTTCCTCAATCGATTCGGCATCTGCGCTCATTATGGGCACCAGAGAACGTCTCAAGACACTTATCGGCGGCAAGAATATCAAGCAGACGCTGGATAATATCGAGATCACGGTAGAGCAGTACCGCGAGCAGTACAACGAGCGTTATGCGTTCTATGAGGCTAACAGCGGTGTTCAAGGCTATGACAGCCGTGCATTTGTGCAGTCGGTAGAGCAGCTGCAAGCGGGATTTGACTCTGACGTTACCGAGGGACTTTACAATCAGCTCGAGCAGGTCACGGCGCTTGAAGAAGCCAATAAGCTGGCACTTATCGTTGCTATTATCGCACTTATTATAGTACTGATAATTATCGGACTTATCATGGTAGCACGCTCTGCAAAATTCGCTGAAAAACGCCGCATGGAAAAGATCGATGCTATCATAACAAATGCCATAAGCGATGAGCACGTCAGGGAAACTGCAAAATGGCTGTCGGATACACTTGCGGCATTACTCCGCGCGTGCGGTTCTGCACCCGCAAGAGGTGAGTTCCGCGATGAATATGCTATGAGACTTGAAAAAGAGTATATGGACATATTCGGAGTGGTTCAGGTGGATGACACCACAACGCTGGACACACCGCCTGTAGTTGTCAGCGATACTGATTTCGGTGAAATATTTGACGCCATTGCCGCGGAGGAATTCGGCGACGGTATGAGTGTTGAGCAGATGCAGCAGGTAGCGTTGTTCTATAAGCGCATCAGAATGGCAGCAAAGACAAGAATAAACATTTTCAAGCGTATTGTCTGCCATTATATTCAACATATAATATAATAAGTTTTTGGGACTGAGTCATTTGATTCAGTCCCGTTTTTTAATATATTTTAACGCTTTAGCATAACAAATATTCCTTATCCTATTGACAAAACAGCAATTTTTGTGTAAAATAAATGTATGCATGTAAAACGACGCAGTATACATTCTGTGCCGCAGGCATATGATCTTTGAAATATGAATACAAAACAAGGAGGTGTATTATGAACGATCCTGTAATTGTAGGTATCGTGGCAGGTGTCGCCGCACTTGTCATCGGTGCTGTTGTCGGTGCTGTCATTGGTATACGTATCGGTGCAGAGCGCCGCAGAAAAGTCGCGGAAGCGGCTATAGGTTCGGCTGAGGAACAGGCAAAGCGCCTTGTTGAAGCAGGTGAAAAGCAGGCTGAGACGCTTAAAAAAGAAGCGCTGCTGGAAGCTAAAGAGGAGATACTTCGTCAGCGTAATGAAGCTGAGCGCGAGCTCAAGGAGCGCCGCAAGGAAGTTACCCGTATGGAGACCAGAATCAATCAGAAGGAAGAGACTCTGGATAAGAAATCCGAAGCGCTTGAAAAGAAAAACGATCTTCTTGACAAAAAGCTGCATGATAACGACGTTCTGCGCGAGCAGATACAGGCAGAGCTTGTAAAGCATCAGAAAACGCTGGAGACCATTTCGGGTCTGAGCGCGGAGGAAGCTAAGCAAGAGCTGTTCAGACGTGTTGAAGCTGAGATCAAGGACGAGCTGGGTGCTCGTATGATAGAGCTTGAGGAGCAGTTTAAGGAAGAGGCCGATTCCAAGGCAAAAAACATTATTTCGATAGCTATTCAGCGTTATGCCGCTGATCAGGTATCGGAGGCGGCTATATCGGTTGTCCCGCTTCCCAGTGAAGAAATGAAGGGACGCATTATAGGCCGTGAAGGCAGAAATATTCAGAAGCTGGAAACGCTTACAGGCGTTGAGCTTATTATTGACGACACTCCCGAGGCTATCACGCTGTCCGGCTTTGATCCCGTTCGACGTGAGGTCGCAAGACTCGCCCTTGAAAAGCTCATTTCCGATGGACGTATCCATCCTGCTCGCATTGAGGAAATGGTGGAGAAGTCCAAGAAGGAAGTGGATGCGGTTGTCAAGCAGGCAGGCGAGCGCGCAGTATTCGAGGTCGGTGTTCACGGTATCAATCAAGAGCTTGTCAGACTTCTCGGCAGACTTCGCTACAGAACGAGCTACGGTCAGAACGTGCTTCGTCATTCTGTGGAGGTCGCATTCCTGTCAGGCATCATAGCGGACGAGCTGGGTGTCGACAGCACACTTGCCAAGCGTGCAGGACTTCTGCATGACATTGGTAAAGCATTCCCCCACGATGTGGAGGGTTCACACGTACAGATCGGCGTGAACGCGGCAAAGAAATACAAGGAAAGCCGCGATGTTATCCACGCTATCGAGGCGCATCATAACGATGTTGAGCCTCAGACAATTATTGCCGTTATCGTTCAAGCGGCAGACGCTATTTCGGCGGCAAGACCCGGCGCAAGACGCGAGGATCTTGAAAATTACATCAAACGACTTGAGAAGCTTGAGGAAATTGCTACAGGCTTTGAGGGAGTCGAAAAGGCATACGCCATTCAGGCGGGTCGCGAGCTTCGCGTTATGGTCAAGCCCGAGCAGGTCAATGACGATGGCATGAAGGTCATCGCGCATGAGATGGCAAACAAGATCAAAGAAGAGGTCAAGTATCCCGGACAGATCAAGATAAATCTGATCCGCGAGAGCCGCGCAGTCGATTACGCAACGTAATCGCAAATTTCAAATAATAACCCCAAGGGATTATATATAATTAACATACAACCCCACAGGATTCAATAACGGCCGTGCCGTTTTGAGCATAGATATTATTTGATAAGTAACGCCCACAGCGCATTGCACTGTGGGCGTTTTTGTTGTATCCTGAAAACCACCAGCAGTGCTGGTGGTTCTAAAAAGCTTTAGCTTTGCCCAGATTATTTAAAGTCGGATCGTAGCCATGTCGTTCTGTGAGCCAAGGAGTTGTCCTAATATGTTGTCTTCCTAAGACCGCTTGGCCTCCGACTTCCCACAGCGCATTGCACTGTGGGCGTTTTTGTTGTATCCTGAAAACCACCAGCAGTGCTGGTGGTTCTAAAAAGCTTTAGCTTTGCCCAGATTA
>JAZNBA010000114.1:0-23729 GCA_045586785.1 Eubacteriales bacterium
GCTCTTATCTGTGATAACCACAGCTCCGTCCTTGATCTCCTTCACGCCGGTCTCAAGATGAACGGGAACCTTATTTGCGTTAAAGAAGTCACGGAGGAAGGAGGTGTTTGCAAGGCAGATGCCGGGGGTGGTGATAAGGTCGTCCTGCATCTCAACGATGGTGGGCTGCTTACCCTTGAGGTAGAGGTCGTATGCGATCTCACAGCCGGTAAGTCCGCCGCCGATAACAACAACCTTTTCGCCAACAGGCTTGGTCTGTAGGAGATAATCAACCGCCTCAACAGCTCTTTCTGCGCCGGGAATGGGAATTCTCTTTGCGGTAGCGCCTGTTGCGATAATGATCTCGTCAGCCTTTATGAGATTTATATCCTTGATCTCTGTGTTTAGATTTACCTTGATGGGAAGCTTGGAAACCTCTCTGATATACCAGGCGATAAGCTCACGGTCCTTCTCCTTGAAGGAGGGAGCCGCCGCCGCTACGAACACACCGCCAAGACGGTTGCTCTTCTCAAAAATAGTAACGCTGTGGCCACGCTTTGCCAGGAGGATAGCCGCCTCCATACCGCCGATGCCGCCGCCTACAACGGCAACGCTCTTCTTTTTCTTAGCGGCCTTTACGTAGTACTTCTTCGACTGCATAGTCTCGGGGTTAATAGCGCAGCGCGCCAGACCCATAGTGTCGGTAAGCGACTGAGTGTTGTAGTGACCCTTGGAGGAGGAGAAGTTAAAGCAGCCTGCGTGACAGCAGATACAGGGCTTGATGTCCTCAAGTCTGTCCTCGATGAGCTTGGTTACCCATGCGGGGTCGGTCAAAAACTGACGGGCAACGCCCACGCCGTCGATCTTGCCCTCGGCAACCGCCGCGGCGCCTACGTCAGGCTCCATACGTCCCGCGCAGACCACGGGAATATCCACGAATTTCTTTATGTGGGCAACGTCTTCAAGGTTGCAGTTCTGGGGCATATACATAGGCGGATGCGCCCAGTACCAGGAGTCATAAGTTCCGTTATCGGCGTTGAGCATATCATAGCCCGCATCCTGCAGGAATTTCACAGCCCGCTCGGACTCGGCCATACCGCGGCCGACCTCGGTATATTCCTCTCCGGGAACAGCACCTTCAGCAAAGCCCTTCAGCTTGGATTCCACGGAATAGCGCAGAGAAACGGGGAAATCCACGCCGCAGGCCGCCTTGATGGCATGCACAACCTCTGCCGCAAAGCGATAACGGTTTTCAAAGCTTCCGCCGTAATCGTCGGTACGCTTATTGAAGAACTCAATAGCGAACTGGTCAAGCAAATAGCCCTCGTGGACCGCGTGTACCTCAACGCCGTCAACGCCTGCGTCCATACACAGCTTGGCAGTCTTTGCAAACGCCTCGATGATCTCGTGTATCTGCTCCACCGTCATTTCGGGGCAGATAATATCGTGCGCCCAGCGGGAAGGCTGGGGCGAGGGGGATGCCAGCTCGTGAGATGTATCGATAATCGGCTTGATTATTGCACGGGTAAATTTGTTTTTATGCAGAGGAGCTACAAGCTCGGTGATCGCCCAGGAGCGTACCATGCCCGCGGTCAGCTGTACGAACAGCTTTGCGCCCGTCTTATGTATTTCGTCCATAAAGACCTTGAGCTCTTCAAACATTTTGGGGTTCTGCCACAGCCACTTGCCCCAGAAAGTATCGCGGAGCGGTGCGATGCCGGGAATTATAAGACCAACATTGTTTTGTGCTCGTTCAAGAAACAGCTTTGCCGCCTCTTTATCAAAGTGACAGCCGCCCAGCTCAAACCAGCCAAACAGCGACGTTCCGCCCATAGGACACATGACTATGCGGTTTTTTATCTCCACGTCACGAATTTTCCAGGGGGTAAACAGCGCCTCGTACTTTTTATCAGTTTGGTTCATTGGTGCTTTTATCCTTTCTTGGTTGTTGTAATTTCAACAAGTTTTATATAATTATACCACAAATCGCCGCACCCGTCAACAATATTTATCCTGCAATTCAAGAAATTATCAAACTTCACTTGATAGGCGCGTATTTTTGTGGTAAAATAAAGATGTTATTGTGCAGCAGGCTCTCCCGAAGGGAGAGGCTGATAATAGCACGCTATTCTTGCTATTTCAAAAAGTCACTGAAATCAACCGTTTTATGTAACAAAACCAATCAAAACAATCAAAAGGAGAATTTACCATGCTTCCCACTCCTCGCAATTACGCGGCGTACCCCTCGGTAATGCTCGCAGACACACCCGTGCAAATGAACATCATTCCCACCGAAAAAGCATTTTTGTTTTTCGAGGGAGAACAGTATGAGCTCACCATTATCGACATAAACTCGGACGAGCCGTATTATCACGCGCCCGTCAGCCACAAAAAGCTGTCCGTCACGGCTCACGGCGGCGTGCTCAGCTTTACATACACCTTTGAAGGCGAGCAGGAGCACATTATCGTCATCGAAAAAGAGGGCAAAAAGCTGCAGGATATCTCGGTCTACTCGCTTTACGAGGATCTTTACCATCTCACACCGCTGAAGGGCGACTTCCATGCTCACAGTTTTCGTTCCGACGGCAATCGTGATCCCGCCGCTCACGCAGGTCACTTCCGTGAGCAGGGCTACGACTTTTTCGCGCTGACCGACCACAACCGCTACTACCCCGGCAGTGAGATAGACGAAACATACGAGGACGTCAATTTGGCATTCACCCGCGTCATGGGCGAGGAGGTCCACGCCCCAGGAAGCGTTATACACATAGTTCACGTTGGCGGACGCGAGAGCGTCGCGGCACGCTACGTTCACGACCGCGAGGGTTATGAGGCGGAATGTGCGTCGTTTATGAGCGCGGTTCCCGAATCCGTACCCGAAAAATACCGTGAGAGATACGCAAGAAGCCTGTGGGTAACCAAGAAAATTCACGACGTAGGCGGTCTTGCCATATTCCCTCACCCCTACTGGCAACCGGGCAAGGCACGCACCTACAACGTCTGCGACGAATTTGCGAAAATTCTGCTCATGAGCGGCATGTTCGACGCTTACGAGCTTATCGGCGGTATGACACAGGTCGGCTGTAACCGTTCCGTAGCGCTGTGGTCCGAGCTTCGCGCCGAGGGACTGAAAATTTCCGTCGTCGGCTCAAGCGACGTCCACGGAATTGAGAATTCCCCCTTCTTCCCTCACAATTTCACAATCTGCTTTGCCGAGTCAAACACCAATGACGACATAATCGCGGCTGTAAAGCAGGGCATGAGCGTTGCGGTTGAGTCCTGCGGCGTTGAGAGCACACGCCAGCACCGTTGCTACGGCAGTCTGCGTCTGGTTTCCTACGCCCAGTTCCTGCTTTGCAATTTCTTCCCCGAAATGACACGCATCTGTCAGGGCGAAGGCATTGCGATGCGAAGCTACGCAATGGGAACTGCCGACGCCTCCATTATTGAGGCGCAGGCGCGTCATTCCGAGAATTACCGCGCCCGCTTCTTTGGTCGAGTTGCACCGACTCTGCCGAGTGCAGATATTCTCGCATTTGAGGATAAATGGCGCAAAGTCCATCTGGCAGGCCCACACACCAAAGGCAGCCTGGTTGATTCAAAAACCGTGTCAAGACAGATATAAACAAAAAAATCTCCAAAATTTCTATATTGTTCGTGACGGAGAAATTGCGGTCACAAAAAATAGGCAGAGAACTTTTCTCTGCCGATTTGTGTAATAATAGGGTTAAAACGTAGGGCGGGGGCTTGCTCCCGCCGTTACATCACATATAAATCCAACAAGGCGGCGGGAGCAAGCCCCCGCCCTACGAGTTAATCTCTTATGTAAGTGTGCCGCTTAGCACTCAGCTTTGCCTGAAACATTTTTATATTTTCCGTCCACCGACGAACACGTCTGTAACATTAAGCTTATGGTCAAAGCACACGATATCCGCGTCAAGTCCCACCTCAAGTCTGCCTTTGTTAAGGCCGAGTATACGCGCCGGGTTCTCTGACATCAGCTTGACCGCCCTTACAATGGAAAAGTCGCACTCGTTTACAAGCACATTCAGCAGCATATCCATAGTCGCAACGCTGCCCGCAAACGCGCTTCGGTCGCACAGCTTAGCAACACCGTCCTCAACTATATATTCAACACCGCTCATAACGCCGCTCGTCTCGGGCGAGCCTGCGATGGAAAGGCTGTCGGTCACAGCGATAACTCGGCTCTCACCCTTTATTTTGACTATCATTCGTACCAGTTCGGGCGGCAGATGCTTGCCGTCCGCGATTATCTCGGCGCACAGCTCGTCACGCAAAAAGGTGCTTTCAATAACGCCAAGTGAACGGAATCCGCGATCACGGGTGACAGTGGAGGTGCAGGAATACAGGTGAGTAACCAGTCCGCAGCCCGCCTCTATGGCGGCATCCATGTGCTCGTATTTGGCGTTTGTGTGCCCTGCCGAGGCAAGCACGCCGTTTTGCGTCATAAATTCGCAGAACTTGCCGCCCTCATCGCGCTCGGGCGCGTAAGTCCAGCGGACAAGCGCATTGCCAAGCTCATAAAGCAGATCTGTGTACTCCTCCTCACGAGGTGCTGTTATGTGCTCGGGACACTGTGCTCCGCACTGATCGGGTGACAGATACGGACCCTCCATATGCACGCCCAGCACGTTCGCTCGGCACGATCCACCGTCGCGGACGGCTTTTATATTCAGCGCCGCCTCACGCATAACGTCAAAAGCGCCTGTAGTGACGGTTGGAACGATGGAGGTGGTTCCGTGAACCAGATGAAATTCACAGCCTTTTATTATATCATCCGCGGACGACTCGGTAAAGCTGTAGCCTCCGCCACCGTGGGTGTGTATATCTATAAATCCGGGCGAAACATACTTTCCCGTCATGTCGATAACCTCGGCATTTTCAGGTGCTTTGTCCGAAATTGCGCTTATTTTACCCTTTTCAGCGCTAAGATAACCCGAAAAAAGTCCGCGCGGCGTAATAATGCAATCACTTTTTATACAAATACTCATGTTTTTCACCTCAAAGTGTTGTCAAAGAGTTGTCACAGCGTCGCCGAGCTGTCGGGATCAAGGTAAAGAACGGCTCCGTCGTGCGTGCGCAGTACCGACGCGGGGCAATGCTCGTCAATACTGCCCGTCAGCGTCTCGCGGACCGCCCACGCCTTTGTGGCGGCGGGAACGATGCAAAACAGCCACGGCGCCGAGATCAGCATGGGAACGGTCAGCGTGATGGCGTGAGTAGGCACGGCACCAATGGTGGCAAAGCAGCCGTCGTTGACCTGCTGCTGACGGCAAATTTCGTCAAGCTTTACGGGCTTGACAAGATATTTATCCCCAAAATCCGCAACGGGCGGATCGTTGAAGGCAATATGACCGTTCTCGCCGATGCCCATAACCACGATGTCAATAGGATTTTGCGCTAAAATCTCAGCGTAGCGGCGGGATTCTTCATCGGGATCGGTGGCGTCACTCTTTATATAATTGACACTGCCGAAGGGAACAAGTCCGAAAATATGCTCGCGTAAAAAATTGCCGAAGCACTGGGGTGCTGTGGGATCAAGACCTATATATTCGTCCATATGAAAGGCGTTGACGCGCTCCCACGGTATGCTTTTATCGGCGACAAGGGCGGCGAGCACCTCGTTTTGCGAGGGCGCGGCGGCAAATATCATGTTTATTTGCGGCTTTTCACACAAAAGCTGCTTTATTTTTGCCGAAATATCCTGCGCGGCGTGCTGTCCCATGTCGGCGCGGGAGTCGTAAATATTGACTTTAAGTTTATCTTTTACAAAACTTTTCACGGTGGTACCTCCGTTTTGGATTTTATTATTTACATTATACTATGTTTTCCCCGCCATGTCAATCCACCAAAATAGGTGTTGACGAAACGATATTGTCATGATATAATAAATATGGTATAAAAATCAAAAAAGGAGCACACATATGAATAAAATATCCATTAAAAAATGGCTGAGCCTTGTGCTTGCAGTGCTGATGCTGGCATCGGTCACTGTAGCCGCCGCATCCTGCGCAAACAGTGACGATCAGCCCGACAACACTGTGGACACCACCACCGCCGCGCCTGCAGGCGAAGATAACACCCCCGCCGATACCACTACCGCGGCTGAGGTAACCGACACTACAGCGGCACCTTTGGTGGAAGACGATCTTCCCGAGCTGAATTTCGGCAACACCACCTTCAATTTCCTCGCCTGGAAGCAGGGCGTTCAGGAATATTACGCCAAGGATCAGACAGGTGACGCTGTAAACGACGCCATTTATTACCGCAACCTTGAGGTTGAAAACCGTCTGGGCGTCAAACTGGAATACACCGAGATCAAGGGTAACTCCAGCGCGTTCCGCGAATATTGTCAGACAGTTATGACGGCTGTCAGCGCAGGGGACAAGAGCTATGACGCGCTTGCTTGCTATCTGCGTTCCGCAGGCGTTCTTACGCTTCAGCACGCCCTTGTTGACCTGCTTGAGGTTCAGCATATCAACTTCGATCAGCCCTGGTGGCCCTCCAGCCTTACAGAGCTCAACACCATTGACGACAAGCTTTACTTCATGTCGGGCGATATCGCGACCTCTCTTCTGTATCAGATGATGTTCATGATATACAACAACGACCTGGGTGAGGCACAGGGTCTTACCAATCCTCAGGATATTGTTCTTGACGGCAAGTGGACACAGGATCAGATGATCACCATGGCTACCAACGTCTACTCCGACCTTGACGCCAGCGGCGGCAAGAGCGAGGGCGACCAGTACGGTCTGTTCTCTTACCAGCACCCCAATCTGGACATTTTCTACATGGGCGCAGATATGCATTACGTTGAGCCCACCGCAACAGGTGAGCTGGCGCTGTCCGAGGATGTATTGTCCGAAAAGTCCTACGCTATCCTCGACAAATTCATCAAACTTTACTACAACTCCAACGACGGTTACTATACCCATAAGCTTTCCGACAGCTCCACGCTTATGTACGGCAATTCCCTGCTTTACAACACTACCGGTCAGCAGTTAGCACAGGTATATTATAACACCGAAATGAACTACAGCATTTTGCCCGCGCCCAAGTATGACGAGGCTCAGGCAAGCTATATGACTCCCGTTGCGTTCACCCACTCCATGTACTGCATACCGATCAGCGCACGTGACGGTGATATGTCGGGCGCGGTTATTGAATGTCTGGCATCCGAGAGCTACCGCACGGTAACACCCGCGCTGTTTGAGTCCTCCTTCAAGTACAAATACTCCAAGGGCGAGGCAGACTCCAAGATATTCGAGCTTATCCGCTCCGGCGTTGTATTTGACATTGGCCGTCCCTTCTTTGATGAGCTGGGCGGCGATGCCTCCAGTCCTATTCGAGTCTGGCGTATGCAGCTGGAGAACGGCGCAAACTTCTTAGCGTCAAAGAGCAAGACTTATATCAAGCAGTGGGACAAAGCACTGAAGGATATGAACAAAAACCTTATAGGTTAAAATACATAGCAAATATCGGCGTCCATTTATAAAAATGGACGCCGAGCTTTTATATTAGTATTTTATATTGCAAAAATAAGTGCTGTGTGGTAAAATAAGAGTTGACGACAAAACAATGAAATTTTTCACCTGAATATTATCAAAGCTGACGGATGACCTTGAGATTTTCCGACGCGCCGCCCAAAATGTAGCCAAAATCGGTGCCCGAGGCGATAATGGAAACGCCCATATCCACCCAGAATTTCAGCACGTCCGAGCCCGAGGTAAGTACCGAAACGCCGAACGGCTTGCCGCTCTCTCTAAGGAGCGCCGCCGCTTCCCGCAAAAGTACAGCGGTGTCGGGACCGTAAAGTCCGTCGGGAGTGCCGTCGTGGCGCAAAAGCTCGCCGGGACTGAAAAAGAATCCGTCTATCATATCAACGTCAACGATGTCGGGCAGATTACGCAGGGATTCTGCGCTGTCAAGCTGGATAAAGCGGCACATCTGCATACTGTCCTCGCGGACAAAGCGCATAGCGTCGTCAAGTCCGTAGCCGACCGCGCGAAGCGGACTGAAACGGCGGCGGCCAACAGGAGGGTAAAGGCACTGCGCAACTACATTCTTGGCTTCCTCCGCCGTATTTACAGCGGGAAAAATTATCCCGTCGGGACCCAGCTCCAGCACTCTGCTGACATGGCTCTGCAAATTGCTGGATACCCGCACGACCGTGGGCGTACCGCCTGCGTTGAGCGCGACCATGTGATTGCGAAGCGAGCTGTAGCCGTTTTCCGAGCTGTCCGCGTCTACCAGCACAAAGTCAAATCCCACTCTACCCAACACCTCCGAGCAGATGGAGTCAGCCATTTCGATGTGAGTTCCGACCACCAGTGACTCTCTCATATTCAGTTTTTGCTTTAAATACGGTCTTATCACAGCACATCCTCCGACTTTTATAACGCGACAGGTCGCATACATATATATAATAACATATTTTCTAAATAATTTCAACATAAATTTTGAGGCGTAGCATGAATATTAAACAATTACTTCAAAACAGGACAGTTATTTTTGACGGAGCAATGGGAACTATGCTGTATTCCCGCGGACTTCGAGCCGGCGAGCCCACCGAGCTGTGGAGCGTGACGCACCCCGATTGCGTCACCGACATTCACCGCGAGTATATAAAAGCGGGCAGCCGCGTGGTCACCTCCAACACATTTGGCGTCAACTGTCTGAAATATGACGGCAAAGACGGCAGATACGACGTAAAAACTCTGGTGGAGGCGGGGCTCAACTGCGCTCGCCGTGCCGCAGACACGGCAGGTCAGCTTTGCGACGGTTGCGACGGTTGCAGCGCTGCGTGTTCACACGAAAAGGTTTTCGTGGCTCTTGATATAGGGCCTCTGGGCAAGCTGATAGACATGGAGGGCGGCATCTCATTTGAGGACGCGGTAAGTGTATTCGGCGAAACGATACGCGCAGGCGCGGAAAATGCCGATCTTGTGCTTATCGAAACCATGACCGACATTGTGGAGCTTCGCGCCGCAATTCTTGCGGCAAAGGAAAATTGTTGCCTGCCTATCGTAGCCACCGTGGTGTTGGACGCCGACGGGCGTATGCTGTCGGGCGCTGACGCAAAGACGGCGGTAACGCTTATGCAGAGCCTGGGTGTAGCAGCGCTGGGTATAAATTGCTCGCTGGGACCCCGTCAAATGCTTGAAATTCTGCCCGAGATCATTGAATATTCCGACGTTCCCGTGCTGGTTCAGCCCAACGCCGGACTGCCGAGAGTGGAAAACGGCGTAGCCGTCTATGACACAACGCCGGCACAGTTCGCCGCCTTCGCCCGTGAGATGGCACAGCTTGGCGCACACGGGCTTGGCGGCTGCTGCGGAACGACGCCCGAATATATAAAATGCCTGTGTGACGCTGTCAAGGATATTGCGCCACTGCCCGTAAAACAGCACGGCAGGACGCTTATATGTTCAAAATTGCGCACTGTGGAGATAGGAGAGCGACCTTATCTTGTGGGTGAGCGCATCAACCCCACAGGAAAGCCCAAAATAAAAGCGGCGCTGTCCTCATGTGACTACTCCACCATTCTCGCAGAAGGTCTTGGCGAGGAGGCGGCAGGCGCCCACATTCTTGACGTCAACGCGGGGCTTCCCGGCATTGACGAGAGCGCGGCGCTGGTCACGATAGTCAGTGAACTGAGCAGGATCACTCCCCTTCCGCTCCAGCTTGACACCTCGGATTCCGAGGCTATGGAGGCGGCGCTTCGCGCCTATCACGGCATCGCCCTGATAAACTCGGTCAACGGCAAGCAGTCCTCACTGGACGCCGTGCTTCCGCTGGTAAAAAAATACGGCGGCGTGGTTGTCGGTCTTACGCTTGACGAGGGCGGCATCCCCGACAGCGTGGAGGGCAGACTCGAAATTGCCCGTCGCATTATTGCCGAGGCGCAAAAATACGGCATTTCTGAGCGCAATATCGTCATCGACCCGCTGACTCTGGCAGTCTCCGCCGATAAAAACGCGGCAAAGCTGACGGTTGATTCGGTCAAGGCGCTGACCGAGGGCGGAATTCACACAATTCTCGGTGTTTCCAACGTATCCTTTGGTCTGCCCGCCCGCGACGCGGTAAATTCCGCATTTTTCACACTGGCACTGAACGCGGGGCTGTCGCTGGCTATCATGAATCCAAACTCGGTTGAGATGCAAAAGGCGTATCACACCTACCTTGCGCTGTCGGGACTTGACGAGGGCTTCCGCCGATATATCGATTTTGCCGCAACATTGCCCACAAGCGCACCGTCGGCGGTGGCAACCGCACAAAAGGTTGAGGATAGCTCCCAAAAGTCGGAGCTTCACCGTGCGATCGTCCGCGGTATGGCGCGGGATGCGGCAAGGCTTTCTGACGAAGCACTCCAAAAAGAGTCGGCGCTGGACGTTATCAACTCTCACATCATACCCGCACTTGACGAGGTTGGCGCCGGTTTTGAGGCTCATAAGCTGTTCCTGCCCCAGCTGCTATTAGCGGCGGATGCCGCATCGGCGGCGTTTGGCGCGGTCAAGGCTAAAATGAAGGGAAATGAGGGCGAGAGTCGTGGTAAAATAATTCTTGCCACCGTCAAGGGAGATATTCACGATATTGGAAAAAATATCGTCAAGATGCTGCTGGAGAACTACGGCTACGAGGTCATAGATCTGGGGCGTGATGTTTCATATGAAACAATACTTGATTCGACCAAACAAAACAATGTTCGCTTAGTCGGTCTGAGCGCGCTTATGACCACCACCGTGCCCGCTATGCGCGAGACGGTTGAGGCGCTTCACCGCGAGTGTCCCGACTGCAAGGTAATGGTTGGTGGCGCGGTGCTCAATGATGAGTACGCCAAAAAGATAGGCGCGGATCACTATGCGTCTGATGCCATGGGCGCGGTCAGGTATGCGGAGAGGGTGTTTGGTTCGTAATCATCGGCAATCAAAACAATATTATTTAGTTTTCTATTTGACATCTCTTTCACGCGCTTTCCGCTTTTTCTTTGACACCACGAGGCGCAAAGAAAAAGCTAACAAAAAGAAACGCCGGGAGTGTTTCGCCCGTTGCGACGGGCGTTGCCACCCTTTTGAAGAAAGGAAGCAAACGCGCAAGCGCGATTTGCGCGAGTTTGCTTCGCAAACAGTCGCGGACGAAAACCTTTCAAATTTATTTTTTCAAAAACCTCAAAACGCGTTGCATCTGCAACGCGTTTCGGCGTTATATCGGGTATAATTAAGGTGTAAACCAAAGAAAAGAGGACAACCCTATGAAAACAATTAAACTCACGGCACTTATGCTGTCACTTCTTATGATATTCGGTCTGTTTGTCGGCTGTGCCGGCAACGGTAACGATACAGCCGACACCACCACCGCTTCCGACGCGGGTGCGCAAACTACACCTGCTCCCGACAACAATGATGTTAAAGACGACACCGTTATCCGTGTGGGCGGTATGACAGGCCCCACCTCCATCGGACTTGTCAAGGTCATGGAGGACAACGAGGCGGGGACATCCAAGAACAAATACGAATTCACCGTCGTTGGCGCGGCTGACGAGATCACCCCCAAGCTTGTCAAGGGCGAGCTTGACATCGCGGCACTGCCCGCAAACCTTGCGTCGGTGCTTTACAACAACACCGAGGGCAAGGTAAAGCTGCTTGCTATCAACACGCTGGGCGTGCTTTACATGGTAGGCAAGGGCGAGACGGTAGCATCCGTTGCCGATCTTCGCGGCAAGACCATTTACGCAACAGGCAAGGGCTCCACTCCCGAGTACACGCTGCGTCACATTCTCACAAAGAACGGACTTGATCCCGACAAGGACGTAACCATTGAATTCAAGAGCGAGCCTGCAGAGATCGTTGCAATGTTCAAGCAGAACGGAAGCGGCATCGCAATGCTGCCCCAGCCCTTTGTAACGGTTGCAAAGAGTCAGGTCGAGGGACTTGAAACACTGCTGGACCTGACCGCAGAGTGGGACAAGATCGGAGACGGCACAAGGCTTCTGACAGGCACGCTGGTTGTCCGCGCCGAGTTTGCGGAGCAGCATCCCGAGCTGATCGCATCCTTCCTTGAGGAATACAAGGCATCCACCGAATACGTCAACGCAAACGTTGAGGAGGCGGCAAACCTTGTTGAAAAGTTCGGTATCTTCAAGGCGGCAGTAGCTAAAGTCGCCATCCCCCAGTGCAACATAACCTTTGTTGCGGGCGAGGATCTTAAACCGCTTATCGAGGGCTATCTCAAGGTACTGTTTGAGCAGAAGGCGGCGGCTGTCGGCGGCAAGATGCCCGACGACAACTTCTACTACATCAGTAAATAAACACTAAATGAAAAAATACATCAAAAAAATTGTGACCGCCCGCGCGTTCCGGGTTGCCATCGCGGTTGTGATATGGCTTGGCGTGTGGCAGACGGTAGCAATGGCGGTGGGGGAGCAAATTCTTTTGGCTTCCCCTCTTGCCGTAATAAAAAGATTATTTACGCTGTGGCGTGAGGACGGATTTTTCGGCGCGATACTATTCAGCTTTGTGCGCATCGTTGGCGGCGCGCTGCTTGGCATCGCTACGGGATGCCTGCTTGCGGCGCTGTCCTCCCGGGCAAAATGGGTGGAAATACTGCTCTCGCCCCTTATGGTGACGGTGAAAAGCGTGCCCGTTGCATCCTTTATCGTCATCGCGCTGATCTGGCTGTCCTCGCGGACGCTGTCGATATTTATCTCATTTTTGATAGTTTTGCCTGTGGTATATGCGAATATGCTGACGGGAATTCGCGCAACTCCGCGGGAAATGACACAAATGGCGCAGGTTTTCAGGCTTCCGTGGTATAAACGGCTGCTCTTTATTCGCCTGCCCGCTGTTAAGACGTATCTTTTGTCAGCCTGCGGCTCGGCGCTGGGTATGGCGTGGAAGGCGGGGGTTGCCGCCGAGGTCATAGGACTACCAAACGGCTCGCTGGGCGAGGTAATATACGACGCTAAGGTGTATTTAAATTCTGTTGATCTGCTGGCATGGACAGTAATTATCGTTGCCATCAGCGTCGGCTTTGAAAAGCTGTTCGTGGGCGCGCTTAAATTTGCGTACGGGAGGCTGGAGAAGATATGAAAAATATTGAAATATCAAAGCTTTCCAAGTCCTTTGGCGACAACAAGGTGCTGAACAGACTTGACCTGAGCTTACCGCGAGGTGAGATAAGCTGCATCATGGGCGAGTCGGGCTGCGGAAAAAGCACGCTCGCAAAAATACTTATGGGTATTTATGAGGCGGACAGCGGCACGATAGTCGGTCTTCCGACAAAGATCGCCGCGGTCTTCCAAGAGGATAGGCTGTGTGAAGATTTTTCGGCGTTCACCAACGCCAAAATGGCGGCGGCACGGAATGTTACGCGTCAGCAAATAGAGAAGGATTTTGCCGCACTTTGTCTTGACGGCGCGCAAAAAACGCCTGCGCGTGAATTGTCGGGCGGTATGCGGCGGCGTGTTGCCTTGATACGCGCCATGCGTTCGGATGCCGAGCTTATAATTCTTGACGAGCCCTTTGCGGGACTTGATGAGCAGACCCACGCCGCGGCGGCGGAGTATGTTCTGAACACCCGCGGAGTTAGGACAGTCATCGTAGTTACTCATGACCAAAATGACGCCGAACTGCTGGGTGCAGCACTGACTGTAAGGCTGGGAAATGATGAAAAATGAAACAAATTGATGAAAGATAAAAATACGGACGAAATAAATTCGTCCGTATTTTGATTTATAAAAGCATCAAACGTCCAAAGCTTTGCTTAAAAACGCCTGAAGCGCGGCAGATTTCGGATGCTCGAATATTTCCTCGGGCGTGCCCATTTCCTCAATGACTCCGTCCGCCATGAAAATGACGCGGTCGGCAACGCCGCGGGCAAATTCCATTTCGTGAGTTACCACTATCATGGTGCTGTCATGGGACTTGAGTCCGCGGATAACCGACAAAACCTCGCCGGTCAGCTCAGGGTCCAGTGCCGAGGTGGGTTCGTCAAAGCACAGAATGTCGGGACGCATCGCAAGGGCGCGGGAAATAGCCACGCGCTGCTTTTGTCCGCCCGAAAGCTGGCATGGGTACGACTCCTTTTTATCGGAAAGTCCCACGCGTTCTATCAGGGCGTCAGCCTGCGTGTATATCTGCTTTTCACGCTCAGCGCGGAATTTGTGCGCCGTCGCGGCTCCCGACTGCTTTTTGACCGCTTTTGTTTGCTCTTTAAGTGCCAGCAAGGGCGCCAGCGTCACGTTTTGCATGACGGTATATTGCGGAAACAGGTTGAATGACTGAAAAACAAGTCCGAAATGCAGTCTGTTGCGGCGTATTTGCGCATCGCTGAGCGTATTTTTATCAGCGGCGTTGAGCAGCGTCTCGCCGTCAACGGCGATGCTACCTACGTCGGGACGTTCAAGAAAGTTCAGGCAACGAAGCAACGTGGTCTTACCGCTTCCCGACGAGCCGATTATTGCCAGAACCTCGCCTTTTTCCAGCTCGAACGAAATGCCCTTCAGCACTGCCGTGTTGCCAAAGCTTTTACAAATATTATTAACTTCCAGAATTGACATGATAAGCACCTCCTCAGCTGCTGTAGCGCGCCATGCGCTGCTCCAGCTTGTTGAACAGGAAGGTCAAAAGGCTATTGAACACCAAATAGAACGCTCCCGTATAGAACAGCGGCCAGATTATCATTTGCTCGCTGAGCAATCTTTCGGCGCAAAAATAAATTTCGTACACCAAAAAGGCTCGTGCCAGCGCGGTGTCCTTGACCAGCGTTATGACCTCGTTGGACACGGGTGCCAGAATGTTTTTGAAGACCTGCATCAGAATGACCTTGAAAAAGATCTGTGAGCGCGTCATGCCCAGCACCTGACCTGCTTCGTACTGACCGTGGGGTATATTTTCGATACCGCCGCGGTAAATTTCCGAAAAATAGCAGGCGTAGTTAAGTACAAATCCGAACAGCGCACCGCAAAAATACGCCAGATTTGCGTTACCGCCAAATATCGGCCACTTGGTCAGCGCATTTTGAGGACCAAAGGCAAGGCCGGGTAGGTTTGTGATTATCATAAGCTGAAGCAGCAGAGGCGTGCCGCGGATCACGTACACAAATGCCCTCGTCAGCCAACGTATCGGCTTGAATTTTGTCATTGACCCGAAGGCAAAGACAAGTCCCAGCGGCAGAGAGAATAACAGGGTCAGCACAAACAAAAGCAGTGTGACCCCGAAACCCTGAGCCAGAAAGAGTGTTACTTCCCAAAAGCTCATAAAATTTTATTCTTCCTTAAATATTATATCAGTTGTTGGCGATAGCGGCCTCGTAAACGTCGGTCTTGCCGTACTTTTCCGCGATCTTAGCCAGTGTGCCGTCAGAGATCAGCTCGTCGATAATAGCATTTACCTTTTCGATCATATCGGAGCCGACGCGGAAACCGATGGCATAATATTCGTCCTCAAGCTGAACGGACTCAAGTATCATCATATCGGCATAGTCACCCTTACCGCAGGAAGCAGCTGCCAGAGAGTGGTCGATAATGATAGCGTCGAAGTTGCCTGCCTTAAGTCCCATCAGGGCGCCCTGCTGGTTGGAAGAAGCAACGTACTGTGCATTCTTCAGGTTAGCGTCAGCCGCGATAGCCGACTCGCCTGCGGAACCCTTCTCGGCAGAAAGAATTGCAGCTGCAAGAGATGCTGTGTCGGTGTACTTATCGGCGTTAGCCTTGTTGATAACTATGCACTGACGGTTTTTGAGATAGCACTTTGTAAAGCCCATGTTTTCCTTGCGTTCCTCGGTGACGGTCAGACCGTTCCAGATAACGTCAATATTGCCGCCCTTGAGCAGAACTTCCTTCTGCTCCCAGTCGATGATCTGGAATTCGGGCTCAACACCCAGCTTTTCGCAAACAGCCTTGGTAAATTCGGTGTCGAAGCCAACAAGGTTTTCGGTGCCTTCTTCGTAATAGTTCATAGGCTCGTAAAGAGTAATGCCGACGACCAGCTTGCCGGACTTTTCAATAGCAGCCCAGTCGGAGTTTGCGTTGCCGCAAGCAACCAGAGAAATGAGGCACATAAGAGCAAGTGTCAGGCAAAGAATACGTTTGAAGGTTTTCATGATATGAGTCCTTTCATATGTAAAAATTTACGTTAATAAGGCGTGAAGCTCTATGCTACGCCGCGGTATTGCTATTATAGCACAACGCTATCGCTTTGTCAAGATAAAATTTTAACACTTTACACTATTAAAGTGAGTAAAAATGCTGTTCCCCGCCTCAAATCAATGAGACGGGGAATTTTGCGTTATTTTTTAATTTTTATCCGTAGCGGAAACGTCCTCGCCGGCGATTATCTTGTTAGCGTCGGTCCAGATCTTCTCGACACGGTCGGAGATCATATAATAGTTACCGCCTCCGTTGACGGTAAAGTAAACCTTACGCTCGCTGTAGCGGAAGAAGCGGAAGGTGAGCTCACCGTTTTCGGTGTTGATGGTCATAACAAGGTCAGCCTCGTTGTCCTTCTTGGCATCCAGTGCCGCGCGCTCCTCTGCAGTCAGATCACTCTGTCCCTCGATGGAAGCGTAAAGAATGGTCTGGAAGAAGTGACGGAAGTAGCTTGTTTCAACCTGTCCCTTGACTGCGCCGTCCACAATTGCCTCGGCTCTGATATCGGTGGACTGTATTTCACGGGAAACCGCGCCCCAGGCACCGGTATTCTCGTCAACGAAAATATACAGAACAGCGTCCATCTTTTTATCGTACTGAGTTACGTACAAAGTACCCGTTCCCGACTTGCCGCCTGTCATATTAAGCTTTGACGTTGACTTATCCTTGATAAGATACAGGTTGTTTTCGGGGGACAGCCAATAATTAACGCTCTCGGCGTATATCTCGGGAGACTTGCCATCCTTGGTGCCTTCGGCGATAACGTACTTTCCGTTTTTCTTAACGGTGTAATACGTGTTCTCGTCACCGTAGTAGCCCACGGATGTGTAGGAATCCTTGTTCATAGCCATGTAGGTGAACTGCTTTGTATCCGAGTTATCCAGCTTGAACTTGATTGTCTGATCGCCCTTTTGCAGGAATATATCCTTGGTACAGCCGATATTGAAGCTGAAAGGCGCGGTGTCAACCCAGTCGCCCAGGTCATATTCCAGGAAAGCAAGATTTCTACTCTCGATCTCGACTATCATATCGAACAACGCAGAGTAAACGTAGTAGGTTCCTCTGTCTGTCATCTCACTGATGATCAGCATTTGCTCGATACGCTGGGTCTCCTCACCCTCGGTCACCAGGAACTCATAATATACCACGTGCGCCGAATTGGCAACGCCGTATTTGATAAGATCCTCGTCGGTGGGGGCGAGCTTGGCAACACCCACAAAGCTCATATCCACAAAGCTCTGCAGACAAGCGTCCACATTGGTGGAATGAGGGTTGAGACCTGCCATACCCTCTGTCAGGAACAAATACGGAGTGCTTGAGTTTTGAGTACCGATACGCTCCTCAAGAGGAATGAACGAGAAGCTTACAGCATCCTCCTCGTCGGCATGCATAACGGTGAACTTTTCAACATTGAAATACGTGCTGATAGTCATGGGGTAAACTATCATAGGCTCAACCAGTGCCTCAATAGGCTGCAGCACTGTTTTGCCGATATCGGTACTTACAATATAAATGAAGGGAGTATCGGGGTAGTCATTGTTTATATACTGAACGTAGTAGCCGGCACCGGACACGATGGCGTCACCGATAATGACGGTATATTCCTCGCCGTCGATGTCGGTCAGCTTGTACCATGCGGGCTCGTAATCATACTCCTCGCCCAGCGCGTTTACTCGCTTTTCTGCCGCAAGTCCGTATTCGGAATACTCGCCGTTTTCGTCAACAACAGGCTCCTCGATCTTGGACATAGCCAGCACGTATCCGCAGGATACCACCAGCGATGCGAACTGCTCCTGATTATACGAGGTATCCTTATGGCCCTCAATATAATAGGTGTCCTTGCCGTCCTTGTGAACACCGCAAAATGCGTATGTTCCGTGCTCGTTGTGCACCTCAAGGCGCACCATTTCTTTTCTCTCGACCTGCGGGAAGGCGAGAATACGGGCGGTAACCACGTTACCGACAACTTCCTTACCCACGGTGTCAACGTAAGCGTAAATGGAAGCCTGACCTGTTGCGGCGTCAAGCTTTATCTGCGAGCCCGCGGCGGTGACGTAATATTTTCCGTCCTCTGTCAGCGGAAGCTGCAGCTCATCCTCATCGCAGAGCACGTAAACGTCGCCCTTTTTGATGATCTTGTAGACAGTTCCGTCAACGTCCTCAAGATTTGTGCGGTTGACAAGGTATGCAACCACGCAAAGTCCCGCGATGATCAGTGCCGCAAGCACTACGGACACCGCGATAATGAACTTCTGACGCTTGATGGAAGCTTTTTTCTTTCTGTAAGCCTTGAGCTTTTCGTCCGAGCGGACGTTCTTGGTCCAATGGGCGTACAGAGCGTGGCTGGACTCGGCGGTAACTACGGTGTCGGCGTCAACAAGCTCGCCTCCCTGCTCCTCGGTAAACCAGCCGTCAAATTCATATCCGAATCTGGCGGGCGGCGGCAGCTCGCCGTAAGGCTCGCCCACCGTCACTCGCTTACTTGAAACGGTGATACCGCCGCCGTTGGCGTCAAATATGACCGTGATCAATTCACTCATGGGAATTTCCTTTCCTTATGGTTTGCTTACGCGGCGTTTACGCGGCGTTTAAGCGTACTTTCTGCGTACTACCACGAACACACCGAGAACGATCACCGCAAGTGCGGGAACGACGGTGAGTATCACGGTATACTGATTTGCTTGCGACGTGGTCATGCTCTCGATCTCGGTCTTGTCGAAGGGCTTGTGCGCCAGATCAACAACGATCGTTTCACGTCCAACTGCGCGGAGCGTGGAGATAAGCAGCTCGGAGTTGCCGTAAACGATAGACTGAAGCATATCTGCGCTTACAAAATCGGTAGAAGCGCAAGCAATAACGTAAGAATAGTCGGCATCCTGATTGGAAACCATCTGTGTCTCACGTGTAATGGTCATCAGCTTGAAGGGGTCAAGATTTGTTGCAGCCTTTACCTGCTCGCCGTTAGCAAGCGCAACCGCATTTGCGGAGCTGGTAAATACGTCGTAAATGGAACGGGAAATACCGTTGGAATAGTAGTAGCCGTAGGTAAACTCATATTCGCCCTCTTCGGTCTCGGAGTCGGTCTTGACATAGTTGTCCGCATAGGAAATGGACATGGAATTCTTGAATATTACCTTGGAGGGTACTGCTACCGATCTCATATCGGTGTGAAGCGAGGAGCCGAGACCCTTGGTGGTGTACTCACCTACAACGGTCATACCGTCGGCGGTCAGCGACTGGGTGTCATCCTTGATCATATAAGGATAGGTTGCGCCGTTCTCGTCGGTGTGGCGGTCGTACTTGACGCCCCACTCCTCAAGGTATTCCTCAAAGTTGGGCAGCACAGGGCTGTCGGGAGACATGAATACCATCAGAGAGTTGAACTCATCCAGCCAGGTGTTAAGCTTTGCGATCTCGGAAACGTCCGAAATGCCGTCCTTGACAAGGAAGTCGGAGGTGGGATTGCAAACAACCATCAATCGGCAATCCTCGGGAATCTCCTGCTTTGCAAGGTCGATAAGCTGAACTACGTAGCCCGCGTCCTGAAGCAGGTTCAGCAGCTCGTAATCGGTGAAGGTCTCACCGTGGTTAATGGTGACACAAGCCACGGGGGACTCTGCCTTGATAACGGCAAGTATACCCGAAGCAAACTTCTTTTCGCCGTTATACGACCAAGGGTCGGTATTGTCTGTATCATTGAATACGAAGAAAGAGTTGAGTGTGTAAACACGGAACTCGGTTCCGCTCTCAATAATAACATTGGTGGAATAAATATTGGACAGTGTACTGGTCTTGTACTTCTGAACGGCACCGGGGTTGGTCCAGATGTTTACGTACTTGACCTCAACTATCTCGGGGAACACGCGGGCAATATCCTCTGCGGTCTCCAGCACGTAACGCTGTGCGGAGTTTTCCACAAGCGCGTCGCGCTCGTCGCAGAAAATGATGTTGACCTTGACCTCGCCCTGCTTGGAAGCGTCCTTTGCAGGCTCAACGTATGCCTCGAAGGAACGGGGAGTCTCGGAGGAGCCCAGCTGCTTGTAGGTCTCGAAATCAACAAACTTCTCATAGTCGCGGTAAGCAGCAAGCTCGGTGTAGCCTGCCTCGCCGGGAGTAACGCCTGCAGTCATGTTCTTGCGAGCGATCTCGACGTTCTGCTTTGCGATGGACAGGTTTTCGGTGGCGATATTTTTGTTGGTTTTAGCGATCTCAAGGTTCTGAGCCGCGATAGCGCTGTCGGAGTCGTTTACCTGAGCGGTATACGCGCCGTAATACTTGTAGCCGTCAAGCTGCTCCAGCTGTGCAAACTCGTCAAGCTCGGTCACGTTGTCGGACAGACGGTTTTTAGCCGCGGTCTCTACGTTCTTTTCGGCAATTGCAAGGTTGCTCTTTGCCAGCTCGACAGTTGCCTTTGCGGCGGCAACGCTCGCGCCGTTCTCGCCTTCCTTGGAAACTACGAACTCATAGACCTCCTCGGCAAGCTCAAGATTATCCTGAGCTATCTCAAGGTTGTCCTCGGCAAGTGACACGTTCTTTGCGAACAAAACTCTGTTGCGCGCGGCAAGGTCAATGTTCTTGTTGGCGCGCTCAATGTTTACGTCAGCGTTTTTGATGCTGTCGTTCATTCGCTCAACATTGCTCTCTGCCGTCTTGAAGTTGGTCTCGGGCAGTGCGTTGTTGGAGTCCTCGCGGTCGGATATAGTCTGGCTGATATTGGTATCCAGCAACTCTATTGCCGCATCGGTCAGCGAATACATATTTTTGTGAGTCATATCGGTGTACCAGCCGTACTTGTTTGACAGCGCCGACAGACCCGCGTTTATCATAATAACTATTGCAACGATAAGTGCTGTCATAACAACAGCGACGGAGCCGTATCTGAATTTGCGGCTGCGAAGTTTTCCGTTCATCATATCAGCACCTCCGATCAAGCCCAACGGCGGCTGTCATAGACGCGCACCGTAAGGAACAGGAACACACCGGTGATAGAAACATAATAGATCAGCGCGGCGTAATCAAAATATCCGTACCCGAATGCCGAAAAGCGGCTGAGTACCGACAGCCAGCCCAGCACGTAACGAACACCGTAGCTGCCGATGATGTACTGACCCTCGGCGTCGGTCATCTGAGCAACAAGGCCGAGGCCTATGGTAGCTAAAATAACCGCAATAGTAATAACAGCGGCGGAAAGCTGGTTCTCGGTCAGCGCGGAAATAAACAGGCCGATAGCGATAAATGCCGCGCCGATGAGTATAAAGCCAATAACGCTGCCCACGATCTGACCGGTAACGGGTCCGATGTGAGGAACCTTGGAAAGGTATGCCTTGACGTCGTTGATGGAGTCAAGGTTGTAGGCAGTGTTCATTTCCTGTCTTCCTATCTCGTAGATGGGGAAGAAGTTGATGCAGGAGAACAGTGCGGTGGAAAGAAACAGTGCAAATGCGGCAAAATATTTGCCCAGCACCATGCCCGTCAGGGACACGGGAGCTGTCAGCAGCATCTGCTCGGTTCTCATTTTTCTTTCCTCAGCGAAAAGACGCATGGTCAGCAGCGGCAGAATGATAGCCGCTACGAAAATCATTATGTTAAAATACGTGGATGTGCTGTAGCTGTTTGCCTGAATGGTGGTGTAGCAGCACAGCAGCGCTGACAAGGCAAGGAATATTGCAATATATACGTATCCTATTGCGCTTGTGAAGTATGCGCGTAATTCTTTTTTAAATATAGCAAGCATTGCGGTTTCCTTTCCTTTGTCTTAATCCCGTTTGGTAAACTCGGAGGTCTTTTCGCGGGCAGTCTTTTCCATAATGGAGCGCGCCATATCCTGTTCCAGCGCATTTGCGGCGGGAGCGGAGCGGCGGGTCTTGACCTCGCGGCGTGTTTTCAGCTCATTGGACTTGTCCACGATGGTGATGAAGATATCCTCAAGGCTCATGCCCTGCGCTTCAAGACCTATCATGGGCCAGTTCTTTTCAGCCAGCGTATAGAACAGGCTCTTGCGCACGTCGACGCCGACCTCGCTCTCTATCATGTAAACATACGCCTCGCCGTCACGTGTGGGCATAGCCTCGGCGTAAACGATACCCGGCTTTGCCTTGAGCGCCGCCAGCACCTCGCGCTGAGGTCCACAGATCTTCACCGTAAAACGGCGGTTATTTTCTACTGCACGTGAAATATTCTCGGTCTTTTCGTCCGCAACTATCTTACCCTTATTTATAATAAGGATACGGTCACAGCACGCCTGAACCTCCTGCAAAATGTGGGTGGACAGAATAACGGTATGGTCGCGGCCCAGCGTTCTTATGAGGTTTCTGATCTCAATGATCTGCTTGGGGTCAAGACCGACCGTGGGCTCGTCGAAAATGATAATATCGGGGTTGCCCACAAGTGCCTGGGCGATACCCACTCTCTGGCGGTAACCCTTTGAAAGATTGCGGATAACGCGGCCGTAAACGTCGCTTATCTTAACGATATCGCAGATCTCCTTGAGGTGCTTTTCGCGGTTAAACGTGCAGCCCTTGAGGTCGTAAGCAAAGTTAAGATATTCGCGGACAGTCATATCAAGATAAAGGGGAGGCTGCTCGGGCAGATAGCCTACCATTTTCTTTGCCGCAAGCGGATTTTCAAGTACGTCGATGCCGTCAATTGTAATAGTGCCTGAGGTAGAGGAAAGATAGCCTGTTATCATGTTCATGGTCGTGGACTTACCCGCGCCGTTGGGGCCGAGGAAGCCGACGATCTCACCCTGAGCTATCTCGAAGCTGATGTCATCAACCGCACAGTTCGTGCCGTAGTTTTTGACAAGGTGGTCGATCTTTATCATGGTTTTTATCCTTTCATGATCGAATGCTTTATTTCATTCTACATTATAATATATATTTCTAAGCGGACTGTGAAGTCTCACCTTAAAATTTCAAGTTTAAGTGAAAAAAGTGTGATAATTCCGTGTTATCACATATCGCCCTTGCCCGCCGTCAGCTTTATTATCAGTTTTATGTCGTCGGGCTGTACCTTTGCGTCGTGAGCGGCGCGGCAACGGCGTATCTCGCCGCACTTGGTACAACGGTGTATTATTACGTATCCCTTTTTGGGATCGGGTTCGGTGCGTATGGGTTCAAGCAGACCGCCGCATTCGTTTGCGCGGTCGCCGGGATTTACGTCAACGTGAATTGACCAAAGACAAAACGGGCAGTGATTTCGCGAGGAATATCCCAAGGGCTCGACTTTTTTGCCGCAATGGGCGCAGACAAATCCGCTGTCGTTTTTTGTAAAGCGTTTTGATTCCATATGTTTAGTTTGGATGAATAAATGTTAATTTATCAAAATTCCTTGTTTTTTTATGGGAAACCCCCACTTATATGGTTTCCACACCCCTTCGTGGCGCTGCCGAAGGCTCGGGGGATTTCGCCCTCTGTGTGAGGGTACTCGCCACCTTTTGAAAAAGTGGAGGGGTTTTGAGGTATTGGCGACAAAATGCAAGCATTGTTTTCTGTAGAAAGTATTCCGCACGCGCTTTCCGCTTTTTCTTTGACAGCCGGCGGCGCAAAGAAAAAGCTAACAAAAAGAAACGCCAAGGGGA
>JAZNBA010000115.1:0-25736 GCA_045586785.1 Eubacteriales bacterium
TGCGCCACTTGCATCTTCCGTCTGACTTTCCCCAAAGACATACAAGTAATAATCCTCCAGCGTCGGCGCGACAGGGGTGGCGGCTTCGGTAGGCTTATCCTCCGCAAGCACACGAACCACGGCCTTGCCCGTCTGCTCGTCCCGGGCAATGTTTGTGACGCGGAACTTTTGCTGCAGCTCGACCACCTCATTTTCCTCCGCCATTACGTTCCAGACCTTGCCCTCGATCTTGTGCAACAGCTCGGCAGGGGTAGCGTGATCCACAATAACGCCCTTTTTGAGCAGTATTGCCTCGCGTGCGATGAACTCAATGTCGGGCACAACGTGGGTTGCGATTATGACGATCTTATTGAAAGCTATGCGGGATATAAAATTGCGTATCGCTATTCTTTGCTTGGGGTCAAGACCTGCGGTTGGCTCGTCAAGAATGAGCACGGATGGATCGCCAAGGACGGCTTGCGCGAGCGCCAAGCGTTGCTTCATACCTCCCGACAGCGCGCCGATGCGGCGTCGTGGCACGTCGTCAAGCTCAACGGCGGCGAGAATCTCGCCTATCTGCGCCGCTATGTACTGTTTTTTCGCGCGACCTTTCAAGTGCGCGCCCACGTCTTTAAGCGCCGCCATGTACCACATAAAGCGCTCAACCGTGAAATTGGGGTACATTCCGGGGTACTGCGGCATAAATCCCAACTTTTCGCGGAAGCGGACACCCATTTTCAGCGTGTTTTCGGGCGCGCCCTCGCCATCGGAGAACAAGATCTCGCCCGAATCTGCCTTGAGATTATCGGTGATTATGTTCATCAGCGTAGACTTTCCCGAGCCATTGGGCCCGAGCAACGCATATATACCCGGCTCAAAATCGGCGCAGAAATCTATCAGCGCACGATTTGTACCGTAAGATTTGGAAATGTTATTAATCAAAAGCTTCACATTCATCTCTCCTTTTTGCAGACTTAGTTTCATTTTAAATTGTGTGCCACGTAATAGTTTAAAATTTTTAATATTTCATAATTATTTGATATATTTTTTCGCCGCAACATAGCCGCATATGAATACAATTAATATCGAAGTAGCGACAAAAGGAACCACGCCACCATATGTAAACGCCGGTGTCACAGAAAACAAATTAAGAAAATTAATTTTATTTGCCGCCGTCAACCCAAAGTGAGAGACAAGTGCCGGTATAAGAGTTACTGCAGAAGCGAATCCCAATGTATTAAGCTCCTTTCCTGTGATTTGAGACAAACCACACATAAACAAAGACAACAAAATTGACGCCAAACTACGTAATACATACATAAGCAACAAATATTGTAATATTGTAAGCTCACTTATGCTTTCGCTAAAATGAGTTATTGATAAAAGCGGCGCGTGCGGCGATGGTATACTGTAATTATTGACAATAACAGCCAACTCAAGTATATTAAACACAATTGACAATATTAAGGATATTGTTACAGCTGACATCATTTTGGCAACAAATGTGCGCCCCCTGCCTCGCTTAGAGCAACGTAGTAGACGAGAAAAATCGCCGCAGGAGGACTTGCTTGAATATTCTTTGGCAAAACTTCCGGCAAACAACAATAACAATGAAGCCAGCAAATAAAAATCCACATTAGAGTTGAGCAATCTACTCCATCCAGTGTCGTAGATAAACCACGCCTTAATTCCTTCGTTTTTTTCAAGATCGATAAGATAATCCCGATGTTGCTCAATTATTTGCAGCACTTCCTCTTTATATACAGCCTCATTATAACTTTTTAAATATTCTCGAAAGGTTATATATTCTATATCGCCTTGAACATATTGGTTGCTGATTTGATCGTACTTTCCAATCGTTTCATCGATTTGCATTCTTTCATAAGCTATATATTGCAATTTTTCATCGTTCAACTCGCCCTCAAGCGCGATCATATAGTCTTTATAAGCCGCATCAAAGTTTGTGTTTGTGGGGGAATTTAATACACTGAAAAAATATGCTTTCAACATCAACAAAGCAAGTACGATATATATGTATCTTGTCAGTATAAGCGTTTTGTGTATTTCATAGCTGTGCAAACTTTGAGTGTATTTTTTTGTTTTTTTTCTATTTCTGAAATGCGTGCCGATGTTTCCAAAAATTGCATAAAGCTTTTTTTTATAGTAAGAAATTCTCGTAAAATTGATTCCATTTACTGAACATTTGTAAAAAATCATCACGGTAGCTACAGAGCATATTAATATAATTACACTGAAAAGCGTCAGCATAAAGCTCATATGCCCAAGCACGTTGCCAAATATATTTACTGCACGAAAACGTACGCATAATGGAGTTACTGATGCGGTTGCCACAAAATTCAGATTTTTTAAGGGACTATCGGCATTTGTATACTTCAAAGTATAAAGTAAAAAATTAAGTCCAAAAAAAGCCGCCCCACCCACATAAACAATTGAGTAGTTATATACGACTGCAGATATTAGCATTAAAACCGAGGAAAACGCAATAAATGTTAATAACCTTATTACTATTGTTAATATAAAGTATTCACCAATGCTGACAATATACTGCGACAGTTTAAATTCCGTCAGCACCTGCAAAGCATTTTCGGAGGATGAATAACCAAGAACCGTACCAAAAACGCCGAAAGATGTCAATGTAAATAGTAACACTACAACTATAGTAATAATTCCCATAGTCGCCAATTTTGCCAATGCTGTTGTAATACGCCCGCCACGGCAAACCCTAACTATAGGCAAAAAGCCGCTGACTCTTTCTTGAGTAAATACTACAGAGCCTATCATGATCAGCACTGCGAAAATAAAAATATTTACCGTTTCATAGGAAAAGTATGCATTCCAGCCATAACAATATTCAGATTCAATAGTCACGCTATCACGTAGCTGCTTATATATTGATATCACGCGCAACTGATATTTATAAGAATAGCTGTCAGTACCAAGCCCCATCAACACAAGCTCTTCGAGATTGGCTTCGGCTCGATCAATTACTTTCTGTATATCCACACAATATCCTTCAGACTGTGAAACAGATGTGTGCAACATATTGAAAAGCATTCTGTCAGAGAATCCCTCGGGCGCATATTGATTAACCCATTTTTCTGTCACATAATCAGTATCTCCCTTGGCGAACGCCTCTGCCATTAGCTTGTTCTGATAGGCTTCAAACTTTATAATCTCGTTGTAATAATCTTCCATTTGATTGGCATCATCAAAATAACTATCATAAAATGCATCTATTTCGTTATTTGATATTCCTGGGATTTTTGATTTTTGAGCCTGGAAGCCGGCAATTATTGCATTGGCGCAAAGTGAAAGGGTTAAAAATATCCAAAGATATTTTATTCCAAATATCTTTTTTAGCTCATAGCTGATATATTTCATATTTTCAACTCCTTTTCCACTCTTATATTGTCACGGTATCATCTCCACAATATCTACCGTTTTATTGTTCGTATCTATTTTAATTATGGAATTGGTATTGTTGGCACTCCAACTCTTATAATGATCTGCTTCGGTATATTTCCCCTCGACATTTGGAGTTCCCCAAGATTCGTACATTGCGTATATTACACCGTCCAAAACTATCCATTGGTCAATTATACGGGTATGTTCATATTCTCCCTCAAAGCTCCAAACGATCTCATCTGTCTTGCTCTCGAAGCTATAACGGTGAATATCCTTACCTTCAAGTACGATCTCACCGCCGACCTGCGCACTTGAATTTGTACCTAAACTAATTTGTTCATTAGAGCGATAATAGATATATTTTTCTGTTAAAACAATATATCCGGTGTAATTTGATACTGTTTTAATGCCTGTATTATAAGCATTTGATCCATCAAGGTTCATAATGTGGAGCTCGTCGTCTATCTGCCAAACTACATATTCCCCGTTTGAATAAACAGCTTCAGTAAAAACCCCCTCCGCTATAGTTTTTTTATCTTGCAAATTAATATCAGTAGAAAAAATAGATTTGTAATCCGTAAAAAAGATTCGGCCATCACCATGAAATAGATATGCAACTGTATCCACTGGTGTTAAGACACCATCATTGCTTTGAATATTCTCCAACGCAACGCTTTCTCCGCTGATCAGGTCCATACGTTCAACAGTTTTTACTATATCTCCACTTTGATCATCTTTCTTTTTAGAATAAGAAAACCGGTAATTTTCAAAATACAGATCATTGGTGTTTAACGCAACCGAAAAATTTTTGTCAGTATCTTTTTCATCCATGTAGACTGCAAGATTTTTTAGTTTGTGGCTTCCGAGATCATAACAGCAAAATCCCGAAAATATTTCCTTGATACTTTCTCCGTTTTGCGTGATCAGTCTTCTATAAGCTTTTGAAAAATAAATTTTGTTTTCATGTACGTTAAAACTCATCATTCCATATATCGGACAGTCAACAGTAAGATGATCACATAGTGGATCATTGCATACATAGGTTAGATTGCCCGTATCCGGGTTATATCTCAAAAAATCAGAATTAGTAAGATATTTTTTGCCGTTTGTGCTGTCGGCACTATACAAATAAATATAACCATCAAAATATTTGATACGGTGTAAGCCGATACTTCTATTATTATTTGCAGGAATGTCCGTGTGCTGTGGCACAGCCTCCGGCTCGGTAATCACGGGCGGAGTTGTTTCCGCCGGGGAAGGCGTATTCGATTGATTGCACGATGCCAATAAAAGGCATACCAACAGCACAATTAAAGTAATAGAAAAATTTCTGTTCTTCATAATAACCTCCGTTCCACCACTCGTGACATTATAGCATGCTCATTTAATGATTTCCTTGGAAAGGGGACTTATTATAAGTCCCCTGGAATATTCTATGGCAAGTAGTAATTACAAAATGTCCCACTCCCTTAATTTGTGAAATTTAATCTGCAACAAGTGAGGTGTCTCCGACAAAAATTTCATCACCGCGTATAATAATATGACATCCTATAATATCTGTAGGATTATAAGCATATTCTCCTATCACATATGCAGTTATATAGTCGGGACCTTCATTCCACAGTTCGAAAACTTGTGTAAGCTCATCAACTGTTTCCCGGAATGTTAATTCAACGTATACTGCATCATTTGGATAGGAACCGAGATAGTCTGCATTGGTTTCCAAATACGTGCGGTGGTCAAGAGACATACCAAAGTAATTCATAAACCCATCACCTGCAACTACTCCTTCATCAAACAACGAAACCACATCACACCGTGCTCGGTCTGCAAAAACAACGATACTTGCCAACGATGTAAGAATAGTAATAAATAATATAGATGCAATTATTTTTTCATAATCATTCTCCTTTTTAATTTTATAATAAAATTTCTTATTTGTCAATATATTACAGATGTAAAATGCATAATTAGTTGATTTTTGTCATTTCGCACAAAGCATCAACATCACCTACTCCTATAAAATCCCTATCTGTTGGTCAACTTCCTGTTCGTTGCCCATCGGACTCGCCTCTTTCATTAATTATTCTTGAAGTCACCTCACTTGGTGCCGTAGGCTTTGTAGATGTTGTAAACAATAAGCTTCATAAATTTCCTCTCGTTTTGCCACAGAACTTTCGCCGTGAAAGTATAAACAGCCCCATATACATTGCTATAACCACTCCCACAAATGCGACTATCAATCCCCAATCGAATGTAGCATTGCTGGATAATAGATACAGCGGCGTAAAGTTTAAAAAATTAAGATAATTTATGTACCGCGCCTCGCTAATGCCCAAACTGCAAAGTAGGGCGGGAAGGACGACCCATATTGCAGCAATTACTACCGTCAACAGTTTGTTTTTCGTTACCCCTGAGATGCCTGCTACAATACCCGCCATAAATACACAAGCAAACAGACGACTTATGTACATAACTGCAGTATATTGCAATATGGTAATATTACTGTCGGTGTCGGAAAACTGTATAAGCGACACAAGCTGCGCGTTATACGCCGGAAGATCGTAATTTGATACGACAAAACACAAATCTATCGTACTGAACAACAGTGCAAGTGCGGCAGAAACACACGTTGCCAAAAGCCATTTAGCAGTATGTGTTTTTTGTCTTCCTTGCTTTGTGGTATACAATATTTGAGCAAATGCTCCAGCGGATGCTCTGCCTGCATATTCATTGGCAAATATACCAGAAAACAGCAGTATAAACGTAGATAAAAGAAAAATATCCACAGGCGGATCAAAAAATACCACCCATCCGGTATCGTAAACAAATAAGCCTTCCCGACCAGTCTCAATTACCGTGCGCACAAGATAGTCAGCGTTCTTTTCCACAGCGACCAAGGCACGGTCATGATGCGCCGCGTAGTTGTAATCGACAAGATATTCTTTGTATTGGGCGGCATCAAGCTGTTGCGATATATATTCACTTCGATTTTTATCGTAAGCAGATAATGTTGAGTTTATAAATTCTCGTTCTTGTACTATATATTGTATTTTTTCATCGGTCAACTCACCCTCAAGCAACGTCATATATTCTTTATACGACATATCATATGATGTTGCCGGAGCGACATAATTATATGAGGCAAAGCATATTTTTGCGACCAATATTACAAGTATTAAAATGATCATGGGAGATGAAACAAGCAGCTTGAAAAACTCATGCGCAACAATACGGGTTGTATATATGCGCGGTTCTGGTACTCGTGTCCCGTAATCACTTTTTTGCATTGTTGCGTTTTTTTTTCGAGGGTATAGCTGAATACCCTCGACATGGCGAACGGAATAGATCCATACCGTACACAAGGTAGACAGTACTGTTATTACCCCCAAAAGCACAAGCATGAATGTGCCTTGTCCCAAAGCACTTCCGAAAAAATTGATGGCACGAAACCGAGTATAATTAGGCTTGACCGCGAAGACAGACCACAAATTTAAATATTTCAGCGGAGCATCGGCATTGACATAGTTCACAGTGTAAAGTACCCAATTTAGTCCTACGATCACGGCGCCCACGGCATATACTGCGATATGATTGTATAATACTACAGAAAAAGTCAACAACAGTATTGAAAAAGCCAAGCAAGCTATAACGCGAACAAGCATACTGAATGTGAAATAAGCACCAATGCTGATCACGAACGGGCAAAACTTAAATTCCTCAAGCGACTGTATCGCATTGTTAGCCGACGAATAACCCAACACCATACCAAACACCAAAAAAGTTGCAAATGAAAAAACTATTACTGTAACACAAGCTATAATCCCCATAGTCCACAGCTTCCCCATAGCGGTAATTACACCACCTCGTTTAGTGCTACGAACTATGCTAAGCATGCCACTATTTTTATCGCTTACAAAAATGGCGCTGGCAAACATAACAATGACAATGAAAATAAATATGTTGACCGTTTCGTATGAAAAAAATTCGTTCCATCCTTGACTGTATTCAACCTTTATCTGTACATTGTCCCGTAATTTTTCGTAAACATTCAAGACTCTAAGCTGATATTGATACGTATAACTGTTGTGTGAGATACCCAATGCATCAAGCTCGTCGATATTTATCCGGGAACGGTCTATGATCTTTTGCATGTCATTTGTGTAACTTTCCGCAGACTCAATGCTTGCATACAAGACTTCAAAAAATTCGCTGTCACGAAAGCCGTCGGGAGCGTATTTGTTCTTCCATGTTTCGGGAACAAAGCTGTCGTCACCTTGCCGCATTGCCTCTACCCACAACTGTGTTTGAGTTTGCTCGAATGATGACATTTGAACGTAATATGCATCCATTTGCACCGAATCTTCAAAATACATTTCATAAAAATCTGTCAACTCCCGATATGGAAGAGCTTGATCATGTGCTTTGTCGGCGGCAAAAAAAGCGACCACACAGTTAATGCTCAGCAAAATAGCTGCGAATACCCACAAATATCGCTTACTTGTAAGTTTTTTTAATTCATACCATACGTATTTCATGTTAATTATGTCTCACAACGTATATATTTCACACTGCCGTCTTGAGTGTTAATACACATTATAGAATAGTCGGTTGTATCAATACTTTGATATATTTCTCCATCCTCAATGGCATTATCGCCGTTTGCATCATAGTATTTGATATACGAAAGGTAAATAGATCGTCCCACGCTGCAAAACGAGATTATTTCATAGCATATATCACCATTTAGTTCGAAAACGCGTGTATCGTCACTTCCATCAAGATTGGCCCGACGCAACTCACTGCTTGGTATGACAATATTTTCTCCCTGCATTTCCGTCGTGGAATTTTTGCCGACAACATAAGATTCAGTATTGAGATAATATATGTAATTTGAAGTTATTTGCCACTTAGCGGCGGTGATGCCAAGAGATGTTTTTTCACTGCCGTCAAGGCGCGCTCTATACAAAGATTGAGCGTCTTGCTCACCTTCTCCCCAGTAAATATTTTGTCCGTCGGTATATATATCGGAATACAAAAACGTGCCCGACAGAACCGTCTTTTTATCGTTCATTTCATAATCGGCAGAAAATATCTCTCGTCCGTCCGAAAAATACAGATGTTCATCCAATGCAAATAATAATTGGACATCAAGGTCTATGCCTTGATCGTCATTTAGAAACAAGGCAACCTCGTCGCCGGTTGCAAGCTCCAATCGATGAAGAGCAAAGTAATATTCTCCACTTACTTGATCAAAAACACTTTTATAATAAAATCTATATCCGTCCACATACAACTCATACTTATACGTGGGCCTTTCAATATCCTCGGATTTAAAATATTGTTTCAGTTTTGCGTTTTCTATATCGTAGCGGACAAAATCATAATACCTATCGGTCCCAAATGGGAATGTGCGCTCATAATATACACAATTGTCGCTTATATAAAAGTTTTTCTCCATTGAAAAAAATGGACAATCCTTTGTATTATGCATACATATAGCATCCGCACATACAGTAGAACAAATATCTGTTGCAATATTATAACGCCACAGAGTTTTTTGCACATTGTTCCCAAAGCTCGGACCTATAAAATATATACATCCGTCATAATATTTTATTTTGCTCAAGCCATCCTGGGCAACAGCAACTCCGAGTGGCAGATCTGTGGCATTTGCATCAACATGCGAGGTGTTATCCGAGTAATCTATATTATTGCAGGATGTCAAAATAAGACAGATTACAAAAAAGCAAATCGCATATTTGCTCAATCTCTTTAGTTTCATGATATCCCTCCACAATACATTAATTATTGAAAAATTATCATATAGCCCCTTCCTGTAGGTCTTTTGACCTACAGGAAGGGAAAATTTTTTCGGTTACAAATACTTCACCGTAGCCACGATAAATTACACCATCTCGCACAATATAGTGAGCAGATTGCGCAGACGATCCGGAATCTGCTATTCTAACCCACGCGGTAGTATAACTACTACCCACATTTTCTTTTTCTTGAACCAAGTAAGAATCTATATAAAGTTCAACCGATACACTTTCGTTGCCGTTAGAAATTGCCACAGTATCTGCATGTGATGCTCCTGTGTAGCTATTTAAAAAGCCTTCTCCTCTTGAGCCATACACGGAATTTCTAACATCAATCGTAGCTCTTTCAGCAAAAACATTAGTACACACTACCGTCAAAAGGCTTGCCACGAGAAATATGCACAGCATAATTTTAATATATTTTTTCATAATCTTTCTCCTTTTTAATTTTATAATAAAATTTCTTATTTGTCAATATATTACATGTGTAAAATGCCTGAATGGTTAATTTTTGTCACTTTGCACAAAACATAGTCATCACCTCTTCCTATATAATCCCTATCTGTTGGCCAACTTCCTGTTCGTTGCCCATTGGATTCACCTCTTTCATTGATCATTGCGAAAGCATAATATAATGCCCTCACTATATAAATGTGTTTACTTTGCAAAATCTTTCACTTTTTTGCAAAATTTTTTTATTTTATTATCAATCGATCAATATAAACAAAGACAAACACCGTCAAAGCAAGCGTTTCCTGCTTTGACGGTGTAATATTTATTTAGTTTTTCGCGTTCTTTTCGCCGTAAAACTTTTAACTACTCCTTTTCAATCCGCACCAGTTAAGCGCACACACTGTCAAGCACGCGATGACAACTATTGCAAACGCGCCGCCAACGGTCATGATCAAACCACCATCGAAAGAAAATAATTGCTTCTTGATGCCGTCAATAAACAGTTCCGACACCTGCATAACGTGAGTAAAGCTAAAGAACCGCGCATTTTTCACGCCAAAAGCAATAAGCATTGTCGGAATCAAAGTAACTCCTACGGCAATGGTACCCGTGGTAAGCACCCGGCGTGTCAACTGCGACAAAGCCGCCGCAAACAGTCCCAATAATATGCAGGCTAATATACGAACGGTTATATAATACGCAAGATACGCCCCGATTGAAAGCCCCCCGGCCCCACTAAACTCAGAAAGCGACCCTAACGGCGCTATAGCAGCAGGTATCTTGTAGCTTTTTTTCACCAGCAAGGTATCAAGAGCCGAACATAGCAGAGTTAAAATTGACGAGATACCCACAATTCCCAAAAGCTTGGACCAAAACGTGACTGCTCTGCCACGTCTGCAGGTGCGAAGTATCTGAGCAAATCCAAAACTGCTTGAGCGTTCATTATACTCGCCGGCGAAAATGCCGACTGACAGCAAAAGGATTATCGCGTAGCAGAAATAATCTGCGTCAAGACCGAAAAGCTTGTGCCAGCCGGTATCGTATACCAGCCACAGCTGTGTACCGTTCTTTTGATTTTTGGTCAGCTTACGCTGAGCATCCGACAAAATATCTTCAACCACGTCGCGATCGTCCATAGCGTTGTTATAGCTTGACAAGTAATTGAAATAATCATCTGGCAAGACAGTCCCCTCGGCATAGTCCCGATCCATGTCCTCCTTTTGGGCAATTATCGCATTGATTCTATCGAGCTCTGCTTGGACATCTGCCACTTTTTGCTCGGTAACAAGTCCCTCAAAGCGCAACATATAGTTGCGGTAAACGTATTCATTTGGGCCTTTTAGATCATCAATATTGGCGGCGAACAGCGCAAAACGCGCCACAAGCAAGATCACGACCACTATCCACAATCTGGAGGAAACCAACATTTTATAAAGCTCGGCAAAAACGAGTGGCATGGGGCGCGGACGGAGTTTTTTTGTCTTGACACTTTGCACACCGACAACCAACCGTCTCAAAGCCGCTATTGGCTTTTTGATAAAGCCCAAATGTATTCCTGTCTTTCTGCGGCACCACAACAGCACGCACAGCGCGGGAAGTGTTATCGCCAACACGCCGCATATCAACAAGGCAAGGTCAAGATAACCGCATACGGCGCCAAACAAATTTACTGTGCGCAACCGTTCATAAAGTCGTGTAGCATCGGAGAGCGAGACAAGGTTAAGATATGAGATAAGTCCCGCCTTCTCCGGATCTGCGGTAAATACCACGAGATTCAAGCCGAGCATTGCCATACCCGCGGCGTAAGTCAGAACGTAATTGTAAAACAGTATTGAGATCATGCCTACGATCAGCGAAAAGATGCAGACTGAAAGCAGGCACAAAAGCTCTGACAGTATAAAATATTCGCCCAGCGTTATGGCGTAAGGCGCGAAACGGAAGCGATCCAGCACATGCAAGGCATTGTATGAGTTGGAAAATCCCTCGGTGAACCCGACGGTCAGATACGAAGCTCCGCCAAACAGCAGTACCAACAAAGTTGCACAGCTGAAAATGACAGTCAGCTTTGACATTGCCGTAGTCAGCCTTCCCCGCCTTGTAGTGTGCATAATGGGCAGCATTCCCGACACCGATTCTTTGGTAAATATCGAGGCACTTACAAGCAACATTATAAAAAAGATAAAAATCGAAGAATATGAGGACTCAAGTAGCGTTCCCCAGCCGTGAACATATTCAAATCCCATAACAACGCTGTCGCGGACGGAGGTATATATCTCTGCATTTCGCACTTGATTACGATAGTACCAGGACTGCTCGGTGTAACCTCTCTCAAGATATGCAGCACGGTTGATATATGTATTGCGGATGACCGTATTCATATCCGAGGGGTAGTCCCGCACCTCATCAGCATCAGCCATGACGCGCTCTATAAGCTTAATATCCTGCCTGTAATCAGCTTTTATGTATTTGCCCTCAAGCGTCTGCCCAACATATTCTTGTCCGTTTTTATATGCCTCTATCATAGCATCATTTTGCGCTTTTTCGAATGCAACCAATTCATCGTAATACGAAATGATGGTATCGGGATCATTAAAATATTGATCGTATATAGACTCAAGCGCAGCCACGTCAAGGCCGCCGTTTTTCTTCATCGCCTCGGTAGAGTCGGTATACAGCAAAAAGCTGTTGAGTAACAGCAAAAGCGCCGTTGTGATAATCATCAGCGGCGATAGCAGCTTTTGAAATTCATACTTTATCAAACGGCGCATAAATGACCTCCATAGGTTATTCTATATACAAAATTTCTCCGGTTTCAATATCAAGGCGTGCCACATTCGAGTAGCTTTGACCGTCCTTTGCCATGTATGAATAAAGGTAATTTCCGTCAACAATAAAATCTGCACTGAATCCTTGCTTTAAGGTAAGAAGCTTTTCCGAATTATTTCCACTGTGATCACTTCTCCAAAGCTCGTAAGTTTTTTCCCCTTTGGGATTATCCGAATCAACCGGAAACGCGTAATAATAATATATATATTTATTCGTTAGTGTATAGCCGGTCGATGCGCCGCGGGAACTGATCACAGTTGAACTTTCACCTGTAGTCATATTTTGAGCAATAATATTTCCTTTTGACGATTCGTACATCATTTCTCCCACATAAAATGGAACGGTCTTGAAATATTTATGCTCTTTTACATCACTGCCATCCGGCAAGCGAGAACTTAAAATTATTTCAACGTCGGAACCGGCAGCAAAATCTCCCGCAAATATTCTCCCGTTGTGTACAAGAGCCAGTCCACCCACATTTTTTGTGCTTGTGACCGAATGTATCTCCGTTAATTTACCTGTGGGAATATTATATTTCCATATCTTCACATCATAAAGGGTGCGGTCATCACTGCCTGTGGCGTTTGGGTTTTCGGTTTTGATAATAACCGTGCCAAACGCATCATCGCCGATACAGCCCGAGTACATACTGCCCGAGCCACCGCTGCTGCCGCCAAATACATTCTCATGTATCTTGCCCGTTTCCGTATCGTAAATGTGTATGTGATCCGCAGAGGTAGCACCGGAACCTCCGGCAAATACAACGTACCTGCCGTATGCCCTTACATTGCCTATATAACCGTACTGAAACGGACACGAATTTGTATCATGTGTGCAAACCGGATCAAGACACGGACTGCTTATTTCTCCTGTTTTCAAATTAAGCCGCATAAGGCGATTGTATTTTCTTGGGGTAGATTCTTTTTTGACGTAATAAAGCCAATCTCCGCTTACCGAAAAGCTGTTCATAGTTCGTTGGGTAACTTTATCTGCACTGTCGTCGCTCGGAGTATATGTATAATTCGGCACATAAACGCGGAGTTCCTCGGGTATCTCGCCCCGTGTTTCAAAAGTGTCGGTATCGGTAGACGTAAGAGCAGAATCGTCTATATTTTCAGAAGGAACTTGAATCTCATTCGGAGAGGTGGTATAAACATTCAGATTCCCTTGCCCGTCCCCGCAGGAGGTTAGCAAAAGGCATATAAGAATACACATACAAAATAGTTTTTTCATTTTTCTTCCTCCTTGTGCGGCGATGCCGATTGTTATTCTATGTATAAAATCTCTCCGGTTTCCACATCAATGCGTACAAGCATACTGGATGCATTGCCGGACTTCCCGGCTGCCAGCGTATATAAATATTTGCCCTTGACAGCAAAATCCATAGATATACTTTGCTCCAAGGAGTGTAGCAAAACAGCATTTTCACCGGTATGGTCGCATCGCCATAATTCATGCACATCGGGACCATCTTTCTCGAAAGGCACAATGCGGTGGTAATACACATAATTATTTGTTATTGTAAACCTTGTGGTATAGGGGCTTTCGGGTATAACGGTTTTAATTTCTCCTGTTTTCATACTAATGCAGATCATTGCATTTTTTTCGGCTGCATTCCAAATATATTCATCTGTATAATAATACCCGTTTTGAAAATACGGTTCCTCTCGTATATCGGTTTGATCGTAACGCATTGAATACGGCATCATTATAACGTCCGAGCCCGGAACATAATCACCATAATAAATACGCTCACCAATAGTCATTGCAAAGCCGCCGCTGTTACGAACGTTTTCCAACGTATGCATCAAATACGAGGTTTCGGACGGGATGTTATATCTCCACATCTGAATTTCATATATTGTGCTGTCAGAGGAGCCTGCCGCATTGGGATTTTCGCGTTTAATAACTACCTTGCCGTATACATCGTCATTTATACAGCTTGCATACAAGCTACCAATTTCATTTCCGGCACTATTGAAAATATCTTTATGTACCTTGCCGGTAACAGTATCATAAATATAAATGTTATGATACGACGTCCCCGAAGTGCCGCCGGCATATGCGATATATCTTCCAAACGACTGCACGCTACCTATATATTTGTGCTGGAACATACAATTATCTGTATTGTGCGTACAGACCGGGTCAAGACAAGGACTGCTGATCTCACCTGTCTGCAAGTGCAATCTCATAAGTCGATTACACGTATACGGCTCGGATATATTTTGAACATAATAAATATATTCCTCTCCTGCGGCTATTCCGCTGACAGCTCTTGGAGTTACCAAATCAACATCATCTTCGTTCTCGGTATAGGTATAATTCGGCACGTAAACACGCAATTCCTCGGGAATTTCTCCTCGTGTTTCGAATGTATCCGTTACAACATCCGTCACGCTCACATCCTGCGACGCCGTAGTAGTAAAAACATTCAGATTCCCTTGCCCGTCCCCGCAGGAGGTTAGCAAAAGGCATATAAGAATACACATACAAAATAGTTTTTTCATTTTTCTTCCTCCTTGTGCGGCGATGCCGATTGTTATTCTATGTATAAAATTTCTCCAACATTCATATTTATACGCATAGCCTTAGTAACGTTTTTCCCATTCTGGTTGACCGTTTTCATGCAGTAAATATAATCTCCGTAAACATAAAAGCTATTTAACTCTCCGTTAAAGCTGAAAAGGTGGGTGTGGCTGTTTAAGCCGTGATCGCAACTCCATATCTGCGAATATCCTTGTGCGTCTGTAATGCTATAGTAAACATATTTATCGGTAACGCAAAGTCCGGGCTCGTTTGAGGTATCAACTTTTATACTGCGTACCTGCCCGTTTCGCATATCCACCGACTCAATAAGATACGCCGTACCGCTGGGATAAGTTCTCCATTGCAAACTTCCGGTATAATATTCGGCTAATATAAAGTAAGGCTCCTCACGCACATCGGTACAATCAAGTGACATAGAGTATGCAACCGTTACTCCCGTTTCGCGATATGTTTTACGGTAATAAATGCGATCGCCGTATACCATGTCGAAATTGTAACCGCGATAAGTATCGGACAGCGTATGTATGATCTCGGTCTTGCCGGAGGAAAGATCATGTCGCCAGAATTGCAACTCGTAAACAGTCTTGTCTTCAGTCCCCGAGGCGGCGGGGTTATCATATAATCTATGTCCGCAATTATACAAATAATTTCCGCTATGACTAACATATGTACTTATATTACCATAGTTCTGATGATTAAATATTTCCTTGCGTAAGCCGCCCGTTTGGGTATTATATAAATAACACTTAAACCCTTCTTGTTGTCCTGATACTCCCTTTTTGGCATAAAACACAATATATTTACCAAAGCTCTGTATAGAAATGGGGGTTCGAAAGCAGAAATCACATTCAAGAGTATCATGTGTACAAATGGGATCAAAACAGGGGCTTGTCAGCTCACCGGTCTTTATGTTAAGACAACGCAATCTCAATAACGTTTGCCCTTTATTCTGTATCATTTGCTGATGATACAAGTAATCCCCGCAAACTGCAAAATACGAGACAAAACGACTCAGCGTATTTATATTGCTGTCTGACGATGCGATATATGTGTAATTGTTTACATATTCACGAAGCTCCTCCGGAATGTCGGGAATGTGTGTAGGAATGTTCTCGGTTATAAACTGAGGCGGAAGTGTTTCGGGAGGGGACGGAATTGTTGTAACAGCTTCTACAGACACGGCAGGCTCGGATGTTTCGGGTGGTAATACTTCGGATGTATTAATATCCGAAGATACAATATCAGATTCATATGTGTCGGGGGGAGCTGTCGTGCCTGTAGGCGTGTTCGTAGTCGGTGCAATTATTTCGGATGTATCGGGCATTATGATAACAGAAGCCGTCGTTTCCGGCATTATGATAACGGGGGCAGAAGTAGTAGTCTCCGAACTTGATTCAGGAGTGTAAACATTCAGATCCTCTTGCCCACCCCCGCAGGAGGTGAGTAAAAAGCATATGAGAATGCATATGCAAAATAGTTTTTTCATTTTACTTCCTCCTTTGGCGGTGGCACTGCGTTATTCTATATACAAAACCTCTCCGGTTTCCACATGGACACGCTCGATTTTATATATTTCACCTACTGTACAGTGGCTGAAAATATAGTTCCCGTATATCGTAAAATATCTCAAAACTCCATCATATGTGATAAGCTGTTCTTTATTGTTACCATTATGATCGCAACGCCACAGCTGTGACTTGCTTTGACCGTTCTCATCCGGAACAATATAGCTGTAGTAAAGATATTGATCGGTCAAGCACTGTCCCATTTCGTATTGATCTGATTTAGCCAATATTTTTCTTTCTCCCGAATTTACATCGGTACAAAATATTTCATAAGCTCCGTTTTCACTTTTAACATTCCAAATAAGATCACCGACATAATAATCACCGAAACAAAAATTGTTTTCCTCGCGGATATCGCTTTGATCCGGCAACATAGAGTATATTTTTCTTTGATCCGATTCGGGAAAATATTGGCTGTAATAAAGCCTTCCGCCATAAGCTATTAAAAAGTTGTATTCATTAAAGGTATTGGACGATTTGAATACGACGGTTCTTTCGCCTGTCGGAATGTTGTATTTCCACAACTGAAATTCATATATCGTTTTGTCATGCTCTCCGGTTGCATTGGGATTATCGTAGGTGTCAATAGCATAATCAAAAATATCATCTTGAATACAGCTTATATATGTGTTACCCCTGTCAGCCTGCATCAAGCTAAATACATCTTTATATACTTTACCTGTTGTAACATCATATACATACTCGCTATTTTGTACATTTAATTGTGCTTCTTTTATTCCGGACATTACAATGTATTTACCATATGCGTGTATGCTTGATATTCTGAGAAAATAAAAATCACAATCAAATGTGTTATGAGTACACACAGGATCAAAACAAGGACTGCTTATTTCGCCTGTATTCATATTCAAACATTTCAACACACTCACACTCTTACCTTGAGGTGACGATACATCAGCATAGTATAGGTAATCTCCGCAAACAGCAAATCTTTGTGTATAACGGCATACAGCAAATGTGTTTGAATCATCCGATGGATCATATGAATAATTGTCAACATATACTCGAAGCTCCTCAGGAATGTCAGGAGTCTTAACTATAATGTTCTCTGATGTGGTATCAACCGCATCTGTACTCAACTGAGTTGTGCTTGTTTCGGGTTTGGATTCAGTGGTGTAAACGTTAAGATATTCCCTACCGCCCCCGCAGGAGGTAAGCAAAAGGCAGGCAAGAATGCATATGCAAAATAGTTTTTTCATTTTTCTTCCTCCTTGTGCGGCGATGCCGATTGTTATTCTATGTATAAAACTTCTCCGGTTTCAACATGAATTCGAGCCAGCTTATATGCTCCGTTGTCGTTTCCTTCCGATTTACAATGAGTATATATATAATTTCCATAAACAAAAAAATTTCCGGGAGACATATTCAGACTACACAATTTAGTTTTATTACCGCCATTGTGATTGCATCTCCACAACTCATATACAGTACATTCATTTCCCACTTGATCTTTTGAAAGTATTTTATAATAAAAGTACAGATAATTATTAGTCACAAAATAGCTCAAATCATAGCCATTATAGGCCACAACCTCTTTCGCCTCTCCCGTGCGCATATTGATCGACCGTATTGAGTTTTTCGCCGATGAAGTATTTATCCACCTTAATTCTTCCGTAAAAAAAGCTGTATTTTCCGCAAAATACGGTTCTTCTCGCACATCACTTGTATCAGGAAGCATTGAATAATACATTGAGCCTTCACTATAGTAAATACGTCCGTTATACGCAACAGATAAACCACCGTTTCTTTGAGTGCCTACAATAGAATGTATTACAGATGATGTATTTGTAGAAATATTATATCTGCACATTTGTATTTCATAAATGGTCTTATCTGTACTTCCGGTAGCATTCGGATTGTCTTTTTGAACAGTTACGGAATTATATAAGTTATCATCGATACAGCTTATATATACACTTCCAATTGTATTTCCTTGCTTGTTAAAGATTTCCTTGTATAAAATACCTGTGCTTGTGTCGTATAAATAGCCCCGATTTTGACCGGTAGACGAAATATCTTTAGCCGCATAAAAAACCACATATTTACCAAATGCCAAGATATTGCTGACACGCTCAAAAAAGAAATCACACTCTATGGAATTATGAGTACATACCGGGTCAAAGCAAGGAACAGCGATTTCACCCGTAACAAGGTTCAGCTGTTTTATAATAGGGTTCTTTACCGATGACATATCTACATAATATAAATAGTTCCCAACCGCAGCAACAAGGGGGACACTTGATCTTTGCAACACACATTCATTGCTATCTTTAGAAAATTCATATGTATAATTAACAACATATTCTCTAAGTTCCTCGGGGATATCAGGAGTCTTGACTGCAATATTCTCTGCTGTGGTATCAGCCGCACCAATGCTCGGCTGCAACGCATTTGTTTCTGTGCGCGGCTCGGTGGTATAAACGTTAAGATCTTCCCCGCCGCCCCCGCAGGAGGTAAGCAAAAGGCAGGTAAGAATGCATATGCAAAATAGTTTTTTCACTTTGATTACCTCTCTAACAATAATATTTTATACTATTTATTTTGGGAACTAATGTTTCATCCCCAAGGAAGGCAAATGCCTTCCCCGGGTATGGGCAAGTCACTTTAAGCCGTCAGTAGTATTAACCAATATTAGCAATTGTTGTTTGTTCGTCAAAATAACCATTTACATCTTCAATATAGTGAACACCAGTTGCAGATATTGCAGATGTGTTAGATGTAACAGTAACACTAACATCACGAATAGTAGCATTTCCATCTAAATTAAATTCTACATCGTAATCTTCATATGGGTTCCCATCATAAACGGTTATATAAACACTCATACGATATAGCTCTGGTATTCCAGATATTGCATGTGTTGTAGCAGTAAAACGATATGAAGAGTTCCTCAATATAGATCCCATAGCAGAGCAGGTATTGTATGCTGGCCCAGAGCATAATACTTTAGATGCCTCATTCGCCGCATAAACCGACAGCGAGAACGAGAATATCATAGCAACGCAAAGCATAATTGCAAGCATAGAAGTGGTTATATTTTTAAATTTGAAAGACTTTTTTATAATTAATCTACTTTTAATTTTATAATAAAATTATTTATTTGTCAATATATTACAGATATAAAATGCATAATTAGTTGATTTTTGTCACTTCGTACAAAGCATAAACATCACCTCCTCCTATAAAATCACTGTCTGTTGGTCAACTTGTTGTTCGTTGCCCATTGGATTCACCTCTTTCATTAATCATTATTGAAGTCACCTCGCTTAGTGCCTTCATAATAATAATGGACAGTGGGGAGGAAAACCTAACACTTTTTGTCAAAAAATAATTTATTTTTACATTTTGGGTCAAAATAAGGCGTTAAGTACAGCTATGGATAATTTTATAGTATTCTCCTTTCCAAATAATGATCACACCGACCGACTTTTTGACCAGCTTGCCCACGCTGTAACGGTCAGCACAATAACAAAGGCGATTACTGCTACCAGAACTGCGGCAAAAAGCGCAAGGTCGTAATTCATCCACGCCGCAGATGCCGATACAAGCAACAACGGCTGTGCTTCAAACAAATTCAAAAAGTTTATTTTGTCAGCATATGTAAAGCCGAAATAAACGCATATTGCAGGTATCAACGTCACGCCTGCTACAGTTGCCATAACGGGAATATTTCGTTTTATTACCGCCGAGGCGCAAAGCACTGTAACCGCTAATATTTCTGCCGCAGCAAGCCTTACTAATGTATGCAATATAACATATTCAAGTATACCGATGTCGCCCGTAAAATCCTTATAAGTCTGTATTGAGCAGAGTGGCGCGTCGGGGCACGGCAATCTGTACGTTACCGCTGTCGCAACTATAGGCACAGCTTGTGTTATCAAGCATACCGCCGCCCCCACAACAAGCGCGGTTAAAAGCTTGGACATAAACGTGCGAGTCCTACCGTGCTTGGTCGCTCTCAATATATCAGCAAAGCGTCGCCGCCCAAACTCCTGCGTAAAAATGCCAACAAACAGTATTATCAGTATGGCATACAAGCACCAGTCCGTAGAACGATCAAGCATTACCTCCCATCCCGTATTATATACAAACTGCATACTCAGACCTGTTTGCTCTTGCTTTTGCTCAAGATACTCAGAATGCGCAATAAGATCGTTCAATACAGACAAACGGGTGCGAGCGTGGCTATACAGCTTATTATGCTCTACGTATTCCTTTGCCGAAATTTGCTTGTTGCGGTACTTTTGCACCATTTCATCGTGCATCGCAATAATTGCTGATTGCTCCGCCGCAAGCGATACTAAATGTTCATGCTTTTGCTGCGTCCATTCGCCCTCAACCTCGCCAATATATGTTTCATATAAGGTGTCTGTATAAAAGTGGGCGTTTTGAATCTGTGCGGAGCTCAAAAACACTGCACCGCCGGCAAGTACCAGTATGATAGCCACTATAATCAAACGCGAGCTTATAAGCGTTTTATACATTTCAATTCCGACAAGCGAAATCGTCCGTTGACCGAGCTTTGTTTGGCGCGGCTTAATAACTTTCTTTATTGACGACGTTAGCTTTTCAATCAACGACCAAATCAAAACAGATACTTTGCCCCGCCTTGATGCTTGAACGCCTACGCTCCATAAGAAAAGCGATACGATCACAGCCACCATTATCAATGTAAGACAAACCCCCACAATAGCGTGCAGGTATCCAACAACGGCAGAAAATACGTTCAGTCCGTAATAACGCTCGAACGGACGCGAGCCGCCCACCACAGACACCACGTTGATGTGTCGCCATATGCTTTGAGGGGCAAGTGCGCTTGAGGAATACAGCCAAAAGCCGGCTCCGATAACAGCCAGCGCCGAGATATAGGTCAGCACATAATTATAAAACACCAGCGACAATACCAGCGCTATAAATGTCATCACCCACGCTCCCAGTGTTCGCAATATAAAATGCAGTCCGATATACTGCCAAACGTCGATTATCAGCCATGAACGCCTGAACGACGGCAATACCTGAATATCGTTTGTCAGCGAGGAATAGCCCTCAAGCACACCGAAAACGGCAAGGTTACAAAGGCAAAACAGCAACGACACAAGCGTGACCGCCGCCATTACCGCACCAAGCTTTGCCGCACCGATATGTACACGCCCACGGCGCGCAGCGCGAACGGTCGGAAGTACTCCTGTGTCCTTTTCATAAATAAAAGCAAACGATGCAATAGCTATTGAGGACAAAAGCAGCAGGACTCCCGTTATATCAAACGAAAAATAGTCCTGCCAGCCACGTACAAACTCAAAATCAAGTGCTGTTTCATTGAGCACGCGTGTATAAAGAGCCTCCGAGCGAAGCTGATATTTGCAGACGTAATCGCTGTCGGAGTAGCCTTGATATATGTATTCCTTGTAATTGGTTTGAGCGTTTTTTATAATACGCCGGGTTTCGTCGCCGAAATCTTTTACAGATTCCATATCCGCGCGCACATATTCTATAAGCAGCATATCCTGCGTGTAAATACCGTCAGCATAGACCGCGGGACGCGTTTCGACAAACGTATCCCCCGTTTTCTTCATTTCTTTTTCAAGCTTTTTTTGCTCGGCGGCATACTTCTGCAGTTCTGCGTAATACTCTTCAACCTCGGCTGTGTTAGCTTCATAATAAACGTAAAAATCCGCAGCCGCATTGCCGTAAAGCGGCATTTTGGCATTAGTATCTTTAGCCTGCCCTACGGCAAGGGCGACGTTGATGGCAAGTAATATCAAAATTATAATACTTATCGCTTTGATCCCGAACAGTTTTTTCAGTTCATATCCAAACAGCTTCAACATACGCCGCCCTCCTCATTTTATTTATTGTTCTGACGATCTTGGCAGCTGCTCCGTTTGCCAAGTGTTCATATCTATTCTCCATAGCTCATAGTATTGACGCTCCTTGGTAAGCGCGTCCGGGTCGTACTCGACAATTTCACGCATAATATATATGTAATCATCGTGTATATCTATTACCTGATTGTCCACGCCCGCAAGCTCGCCTATCATTTGCAAATTTTCCCCGTTGTGGTCACAGCGCCAGATCTCGCGCGGTGCCGAATGATAGTTTTCCAGGATCTGCATATATGCCTCTCGGTCTATTCCGCCTTTTTCGTTGCGCGGTATATTCTCGGACTTCACAGAATCCTGAATAGCTTTGTCCATCATTAAATAATAAATATATTCATCCGTCATAAAGAACAACCCTGCAATAGTTGTATCAATTATCTGCTCATTAGCTCCCGTCTCAAGATCGTTGACCCATACCGTTTTATTTTCATCATGATAATACACATTGTTATTATGCGTATACCAGGGGAATATGGGTACAAAATTCGGCTCTTCGCGGTAGTCTTTGCCGTTTTTATTGACCGAAAAAACGCTTTGTGTGCCATCGTCGGCTTGCTTCAAAAGATATACTCTCGCATCGCGCGCTACCGAGATGTGAATGATATCAGAAAACGTCGCAATATTTTCTTGCTTACCCGTCTTTGTATCATATCGCTGCAGGGCAGAAAAATTGTCATATTTTCCCGTTTCTTCATTTTTCTCGGATACATATCCGACATGATAAAGATATTTTCCTATGCTTACCACACATTCTGAAGCTCCCGATTCACTTATATCTCCCGCATCAGCAAATATCTGCTGTCCCATATTGCTCGACATGTCGTACAGCACGCGGCGTATCTCCCTTTTTAATGAGCCGTGTATATCGGCAGAATAATATATAAGATCGTCAAATACCATTATCGGATCCACATGCGCATCCGCAACTACCAAATAACAATTTTCATCATTGTGAGCACACACGGGATCGGCACACGGAACGCTTACCTCACCGGTATCAAAGTTCATTCTGACAATGCGAACGTACTTTATGCCGTCTGAGAAAAAATTCTCTTTGAAATATAAGTACTGTTCGGTTACATAGCAATTAGATTGAACTCTTTTTTGAGGATGATCGGGAACTTTTTTTTGAGATAATGTCGAGCAGGACGTCAGCACAAGCACGAGAACGCATAAAAATACCGCGATAAAACGAATGCCATTGTTTTTCATATTAGTTCCCCTTTCTATTTACAAATTGAATTGATCTGTTGCTCTACTCCGCTGAATGCGGCAATTTCTCTACTTCCCAAGTATCCATATTAATTCTGCAATGTGTTCTTAAAGGATTGGACAATTGGAGAGCTTCTCCGGTTTGAGGATCATAAAAAGCATATGGTGAATATATATAGTTACCAAAAACATTCAATGCTATACTGGCACCGGGAAGCTCTGCAATCAACTGCTTATTTTCTCCGTCATGATTGCAGCGCCATATATACGTAACCGATGCATTGACAGCTTTTTTAGCCTGATTTCTGGCTTCTATACCTTCTATGCCGGGAATGGGGTTTTTGATTAGTTCATCGAGTGCCGCTATCAATTCGGGGGCTTTCATACAGTAATATATGTATTTGTCAGTCATTCCGAACGAGCCTGTAATGTGATCTTCAACTATACATGAACATTCACCTGTTACAACGTCGTTTACCCATATACTGTTATTTTTGCCGTGATAAAACATCTTATTTTTATATGCATACCACGGAGAATCGCAAATAAAGCTGGGTTCTTCCCGCAGATCCTTGCCATCCTTGTCAATGGAAAATGTGGCACTCTCATATACATCCTGATATGATATACCAAAATATATTCTGTTCTTTCCGGCAATCTTAATATTGATCAAATCATTTTGAGAATATATCTCTTTCTCCTCGCCGGTGTTTATGTTGTATCTCTGTATTACAGACAAGTATTCATATTTACCTGTTTGCTTGTTTTTTTCGGCGCGATAGCTTGCGTGGTATAAGTAATCCCCGATATTTACTACACATTCCGACGAGCTAGCGTCTTTATCTCCCGCATCCTTAAATATCTCGTCAGACTCTCCGGTCTTCATATTGTATACTACACGTCTTAAAACCGTTTGGGTGGAAGACCGGTCCCTCACAATAGCCGAATAATACAAAACATCTCCAAAAACCAATATAGGATTCAAATATGAGGCATTTATTACCATAACACAACTTTCATCATTATGAGCACACAGCGCGTCGTTGCAGGGGCAGGTCACGGTCCCGGTTTCATAATTAAAGCGTACTATTCGTTTATATTCAGACTGACTCTCCGAAAGCGGCTCGGAAAAATAAACGTATTTATCTGTCAAACAATTATACGCTTGAAACCGCATTTGAGGGAAGTCGGCCGCAATAATGTCTTGCTCGGGAATTTCGGAGGACTGTGTTGCTGTGGTGTCAGATGTAGGGTTGTTTGCCGTGCTATCGGGATTATCACACGATACCAACACTAATAACACGCACATTAGCAAAGCCAAAAAACATTTAAATGATTTTTTCATAATGCCCCCTATTGTTAATATTTTTTATAGATAATTAACACACACATAATTCATGTGCAGTTAGCCTCGCATGGAAGCGAGGCTGACTGCATATTGATCTAATAAAGATCAAAGCGCACAAAAGTCAATTTAATATTTAAAATTTTTATGATGTTGTTCCTATATAAATATCTACGGGACTACGCGTGCCATCTCTTTCGATATAGTAATGATGCGATTCGAATGCATCACTTTTCAATATCACATAGCGAAAGATATGGGCAGCCTTGCTATCACAGATGCTGCACATGTGATGGAGCAGTAAAACCATATGGCGCTTTTTAAAGCGCAAGACAGGAAGCTTTTATGGGCTGGCTATTCCCTCCCCATTGCGTTTGTCTTAATGGATGGTAACTGTGAACGTTACCTATCCTACGGCAAGGGCGACGTTGATGGCAAGTAATATCAAAATTATAATACTTATCGCTTTGATCCCGAACAGTTTTTTCAGTTCATATCCAAACAGCTTCAACATACGCCGCCATCCTCACTGTATTATTTATTCTTCCGAATGCGGTAATTCCTCTACTTCCCACGTATCAATGTTTATTCTGCAGTGTGTTCTTAAAGGGTTGGACGATGCAATCGGCTTTTTTGTTTCCGAATCGTAAAATATATA
>JAZNBA010000116.1:0-52764 GCA_045586785.1 Eubacteriales bacterium
ACATACCTTTTTATTTCGAGCTTCTGTTCTGCTCTTTTACTTTTTTGTAAGAGTTTTTTATTTTCTCTTTGGAATCGCGAGTTCCTTGCACTTCAGTTTACAATTTCTTGTCTACTTGTTACTTTGTACTTTCTCTCGCTCATATATCTTTCGATATATGTGTGTTGTTCAATTTTCAAGGATCAAACTTCCCGCGGACTTTATGTCCTCGGTGCCATCCTTCTCGCGGACAGCTTTGTTATTATAGCATAAAGTCTTTTTTTTGTCAAGCATTTTTTAAAACTTTTTTTGTTTTTTTCATTGTTCTCCAAATGTCACAAATTAGCATCTTATTTTTTATTAAAATTATAACATTTCACAATTTATTCGCGTTTTACAGGGCAAAATATTATAAAAGTATCATGGGGTTAAGCATAGTGATAATAATTTTTTTGAGAACATTGATCATATATACATTATTAATACTTGTTTTAAGATTGATGGGCAAGAGGCACATAGGAGAGCTCGAAATATCCGAACTAGTAGGAACATTAATTATATCAGAAATAGCAACTGCACCAATAGAAAATCAAGATATACCCATAGCGTTCGCTATAATTCCAATAATAACCATTGCAACAATTGAAATAATAATATCAGTAATATTAATAAAATTCCCCAATTTAAAAAACATCACGTCCACACGTCCTAGCACATTAATTGAAAAAGGAATCATAAACCAAAAAGAATTAACCAACTCACGCATATCAATAGAGGAATTAATAAGCGAACTGAGGCAACAAAGCATATTGGATATAAATGAAGTAAACTATGCAATATTGGAGCAAAACGGAAAAATATCTGTGATATTAAAAAGTCAATTCAAACAGCCCAATATATCAGATTTACAAATATCTTCTGCTGAAAAAGGCATTACGCACATAATAGTCTCAAACGGATATATTAACTACTACAATTTAAAAAAGCACAATAAGAGCGTTGAGTGGCTGCAAGAAATAGCCAATTCAAATCAATGTGTCATAAGCGATCTCTATCTTTTATTACTGAATGATTGTGGAGAAATATATATAGTCAAAAAAAGGAAAATCAAATGAAATCTTTCTGGATATCTATAACAATATTTACACTAATGATATGCATAATACTTTTAAATAGCTTGTATATATCCAAAACCACAGACAAGCTATGCCTAATGATTCAAACTATATCCCCACCCACAACCGAACAATGCAATTCACAAATAGTCGCTTTAGAAAAGTATTGGAAAAAGCACAATCGTATAATAAAATTATCAACACCGGCATCACAAATAAACATCATATCAAATGAAATAATAAAACTCAAACAGCTTGCGTTAAGTCTTGAAATTTCCGATTTTGAAGTAACACGACATCAATTAATTAGCACAATATATAACATAAAAACGGCAGAAATATCTATAGAAAATATAATATAACCGAGGCAATTTACCCCGGTTATTATTTTTTTAATATTAATTTAAAATATAATAATCTATACAAACAGGATGATGATCCGACGCATAGTCTCCATTTATCTTTTCATTACACACAGTATAGTTGAGAACATGTATTTGAGCAGGAGTAACAAATATAAAATCTATTATTTTGTTAGAATTACCGTAGTTGTGGAACGTCGCAACATTTTTCTTCTTCTCCGCAATTACAGAAGACGAAACCACACTGCTATTAACTATGGTCTTATATTCTGTAGAAGTAGATTCGCAATTAAAATCTCCCGTTATAATCATGGGCTGATTACTATTTTGTTTGACAATAAAATCAACCAAAACCTCCGCTTGCTTCTCTCGAGCGGCGCTGCTTTTATGATCAAAATGTGTGTTTATATGCAAAAATTCAATTCCATCCGAATTACGCCTCAATCTTGCATATGTATATATACGATTCAATGAAGATTCCGAAAATTTAGAAACTTTATCAGGAGTATCGGATAGCCAATATGTGCCACTTTCAAGCAGCGTAAACTTATCCTTTCGATAAAAAATCGGATTGTATTCTCCGCTGCTTCCGCCATCTCTACCCTCGCCCACATAGTTATAATAAACCCCAAGTCGTTTGATCAATGTACTCATCCACGAAGATCCCGTCTCTTGAAATCCAATAACATCAGGCATATAATCAAGAACCATTTGAACAACTCTATCATCGCGAGCATCACTACGGCTACTCACCCAAACATTAAAGCTCATAGCTCTAAATTCCACGCCCTCTTGAATAACCCCAAGAGTTTCAGATATTGTAAGAATAGAATTCGTACAATTTGTAATTTTTTTAGAAAACTCATTTACAGCTGTCATAGTGGCAAACGAGGATGCCCCCCAAATAACTACGTTATTTCCGAATGTACCTATATAATATCCATTCTCCGCCACCGGTTTGGAATACAGATCTCCCACATCGCGATTTGTCTGTCCAACAAGAATTTCATTGCCACGTACAACATCTTCCTTATCGGATATCACGTCCAATTCGTATCCGGTAGTCATGGAAATTGAATCTTGTATAGATTGCGCGAGCTCGCGCTCACCATAAGTGCCCATGTACTTATAAACTATAGTATAGGTACTGATATCCGCTTCACCTATAGCAAGTTTGTCGATTGCATATGAAGCATTAAAAATATATAATTCATCTGATGAAATCAATATTTCTTCCGTATCTTTTTTTACACGAATTATATCATTTAAAAATTTCTCAATTGCCAAAGCTGTAGCATCGTCCGAGCCGCCCGCTATAACAATCTTTTTATCAATAACGGCATATCCATAATCATTGACGCGAAGTTGCTCCAAAAAACTAATGCTTTCATCACGATTAGTATTGCCAACCAGTATTTCAAATTCAGATGAAGAATATTGAGCATTACCCGGAATTACAAAATCATCTTTCAATCTAATTGTATCACCGTAAATACTTTTAATTTCACGGTAAAAATTGGCAGTTATATCAATCAAATCAGCCGATGCGTCTTCCGGTCTTATTATATTGTATTTTACAATATCCGATGTTAAAATATACTCTAAAACTTTCTCTTTATTTTCAGTATTTTCGGCAAATGTCTCTGTAGTATCCGCAACAGAAGACGTATCATTTTTTTCATCTATTGAATTTTCGCCACACGAAACAAGCAGCAGCACAACAACTAAAGCTATCAACATAGCATAAAAAAACTTAATAGTTTTCAAAACAATATTTCTCCTCCACTAACATAATTAAATATCTCACTAAGATGGTCTATTACAGGAACCCCGCATCTCTCCAACCGCTGTTTTGAGACAAATCCGCCGGAATACAAAACGCAGTCCGCCCCTATCAAAGATGCTACTTCATAGTCATGTGGAGCATCACCTATCATAAGGGCAACAGCCTTTGGATTACATTCACGCCACATCAAGGCAACCTGAGATTTACTATGAGCGTTAACATCACAAGTACCCGAAATATCGTTAAAAAAGCCAGAAATATTAATTTTCTTTAATTTCTCTCGCAGCATTCTAAGCTCACATGCAGATATAATTGACTGTTCATAGCCAGACGCATGCAGCTTTGTGATAACTTCCAATGCACCTTCGCACAACCCAGACCGTTCGCTCATATCAGAGTACAATTTTATCCATTCAGAGGCTATATCTTCATATCTTTCGGATTCATAATCAAACCCCAACATTTCATAATAATTCTTCACAGGAAATCCAAATCCACGGCGCATTTCGTCCAATGTATCTATTTCTTTAAGACCCCTAGCTTTAAGTAAAACATTAGTAGCTTGACGCGACGCATCCATATCATCATAAATTGTGCCGTTAAAATCCCATAGTATATGTGTATATTTATGTTTCATCGTATAAAATAAACAACGCACAGGAGCCGGAATAAATTATTCCGGCTCCAAATTGTATCATTAATCGTCTGTAATAAAGCCCATGCCTTCCATCCACTCGTACAGCAATACATAAGGAGTAGACTTACCGTCATCGGTAGGATCTGCCATAACATTGACATATCTCTTGATTTCTTCCTTGCTTGCGCTTCTCAGCTCAACCGTCAAAGAGTCAACCAAAGCCTTCAACTCATCATATGTTTTACAAGCATCCAAACGATCTTGAGTTTGAACAGACAATGCCTGTATCTTCTTGATTACCTCAACATCAACATCAGCGTCCTTAATTGAGAAGCCAAGAATCATATCAACAGTGGCATCTCTATTCTGCTTCATACCGTACTCCCAAACATCAGGATCGGTACCAGCCATGGTATATGCAATGAATGAATTACCTGTCTTAGTAATATCCATCCAATATTTATTATTTTCAGTATATGTTACCTGGCCGTTTTCATCCAAGGTATAGTTAACATTCTCTATACCATACTGAAGTATATTGCGTAATTCCTTGTTTGTGTTTATATAAGTGATAATTTCCATAGATCTGGAAACTTCATTACTGTATCCACCTACAGCAAACATGGATTCAAACAAATCTTCAGTATCAGCGTGAGGAGATTCAAGCATTACCATATGGTATGTGTCCGCATAAATCTTTTCCAGCTCGGCGCCTCCACTCACAATCTTTATAGCGCAAGTAGCATCATCAGCCACATCAGACTTGAAATATCCAAGCTCTTCATAAAGTTTATTAGACAGCAACTGCTCTCTGAAAGCCTTTTTGGAAGCGAACAAACTTGTAAACTGAACCTGAGTACCAAATGACGCAGTGGTAGAATAAGTAGTTCCAATAATGGAGAATTTATCTGTATTTATCTCCAATGTCTCAGGGTCTATATCCCAGTAAAGAACATTGTACAAATCCGGAGAGCCATGTATCGGAACAACACCAGACTCAAAACGCGCAATATCTGCCAAGAACGCTTCGCAGTCAACCAAAGAATTCAAAGAACTGATATCATAATAATACTTTGCAAGGAGTTCCTTGTTAACTAACATATACGTATATTCACCAATAGTACGGTTATTGGGAACTGCATATGTAGCTCCATCAATTTTGATGGAATCCATAAACACATCACTCACATAGTCCTTAAGTTTTTTAGATCCCGCAGTAAGCTCGTCATCAATTCTGGCTACCCACTCTTTTTCAATATATTCCTGATATCTTTCGTATCCACCAATAAAGAAGATATCAATAACATTGGGGTCAGCTTCAGGATACTTAAGCTCCAATAATCCCGTATCTTCGTTATATACGGTTTCTTCAGGAGTTGTTTCCTCTGTAGGATCGGTAGTAGTTTCGGCAAATTTCAAATACTCAGGGTGCTCTTCATAAAACTTTTCTCTTGCACCGTCATTACCATATTCAGCCTTGTGCTCTTTGATATATCTTCTAAGAGCTTTATCGGCTTCCTTAGCCATAACAACTTCTTCTTCCTTATTAACAAATGCTTGCTCAAGCGCCTCATAATACTCTGCCTCGGTAAGGAAAGTAATATTCACTTGAGTTTTAAAACGAGACTTAGTGATCTTATTAAACGCAGCCTCAACAGCCTCAGCCTGTTCGGGATCAGTCTTGTCTTCTGTCAGAACAAACATATTAAGAGTTGTAGTATTTCTGGATGCCGCATCTTCCACCTTACCTTCGGTGTCATCATCCGAAGATGTACATCCGGCAAACAAAAATGTACTCATAATCATCAAAGCGCAAAGCGCCAGGCACAAAAGCCTTTTCTTCATACAAAGATCCTCCTTGATTTTTCCGGTCCTACTCCGGACATATATACTATAATATTTTACACTTTAATTATCAAAATGTCAAGGGCTTTTTCCATTTTATTTGATTATTTGTTAATGATAAACAAACAATCAGTCAAGGAATCCCCTCAAATGTCTTGCTCTACTCGGGTGGCGCAGTTTTCTAAGGGCTTTAGCCTCTATCTGACGTATGCGCTCACGCGTAATGTCAAACTCCTTTCCAACCTCTTCCAAGGTGCGTGTGCGCCCATCATATAGTCCAAAACGCAGCTTTATCACATGCTCTTCACGCGGAGTCAATGTATGAAGTTCACGTTCAATGACTTCGCGCAATATAGTAGCAGAGGCAGCCTCAGCAGGTGCCGGAGTATCATCATCGGGTATAAAATCACCCAAATGGCTATCCTCTTCTTCACCAATCGGCGTTTCAAGAGATACAGGGTCTTGCGCTATCTTCATTATTTCGCGAACCTTCTCTGCGCTCATTCCCATTTTTTCGCCGATCTCATCGGCGGTAGCCTCTCGTCCAAGTTCTTGAAGCATCTGACGAGAATACCGCGAGACCTTGTGTATCGTTTCCACCATGTGAACCGGTATTCTTATAGTACGCGCCTGATCGGCAATGGCACGCGTTATAGCTTGTCTTATCCACCAAGTTGCATATGTGGAAAACTTGTATCCTTTTTGATAATCAAACTTGTCTACTGCCTTCATAAGGCCAAGATTTCCTTCCTGAATCAAATCCAGGAAAAACATTCCCTTGCCTACATATCTTTTTGCAATACTTACAACAAGACGAAGATTGGACTCTACAAGTTCGTTCTTTGCCTTTTGACGTTCATTGGCGTCTTCGCTCGTAGCCATAATCTCCGCAAGACATTTTTCTCTTTCAGCATCAAGTAGCGGAACTCTTCCGATCTCTTTGAGGTACATACGAACAGGATCATCGATTGCCAATCCCTCTTGTTCAAGCATACGCTCCATATTCTCGCCGCCGCCAAAGGCTTCGACCTCTTGCTGTATTTCGTTAATATCGCGTTTGGCAATGTCCTCAGGCAAACTTATTCCGTTTACCTCCAACATCTCATACAGCTTTTCTATACGATCCATATCGTAGTCAAAGTCTTCTATAAATTTGTCAATATCATCTGCAGTAAGTATGCCTTTTTTTCCACGCTCGATAAGTTCATTGATGTCATACTTTTTTTCACCGCGAGCACGCCTTACAGAATCAGAATCTCCGGATTGAACATCCTCAATAGAATCATCTTCCATATCACCGAACAATAAATCAGAATCGTCAAAAATAATCTCGCCATCATCATTCATATCTTCAAATATGAGGGTTGGATCATCTTCTTCTTTTTCATCGAAATCCTCGCCGGAATCGGAAAGATCATCAAGATCATCATCATCCTCCGATTCATCAGCATCATAATCATCATGCGCTGACTCAAGCTCTTCATCTGCAGCTCGAGCAGTTCTCTCGGCATCCGAAATATCAAAGTCATCGCTCAACATTTCATTAATATCCATCAAATTATCCTTCCTTATATGTAATTTAATTATCTTTTGTTTTTTTATGATTTTGACGTTTCAAGCGCAAAACAGCAAGTTTGTCTCCTGAATCTTCAGCCTGTCGACGTGTTCTTTCGGCTTTCAAAACCTCAACTGCCTGCTTAAATACATTCATACTATTATCTGTCAGATCTGCCCTGGATTGTTCCAACCTTTGAAGCCGCCCTTGTTCATCTGCCGAAAAGCCTTGGCACAGCCCGGACCGACTATAACCCTCTTCGCTTATATCAAGCTCGCATATACACGAAAATACACGTTTGCCAAATTCGGTAAAAAAATCTTCCGCGCAAACATCGACCAACTTATCAGTAACCGCTGTTCTGTATTCCGAATACAAAAGCATCATACCCAAAATAACATCCTCAGCACCTGATGCCACTACATTCTTTGCTGCATCACTATTTATCGCATCTCCATATTTCTTGGCGTAGTTAACCGCGTTCTGACCTTGATTCTTTTTGTATTCAGAAAACAACTTACGTCTTATTCTATCAACGTCATTCCGTATACTGTCAACCGTCAAACCAAGTTTATCCGCCGCAGCTGCAATATAAACTTCCCGTTCAACGCTTGAACCTGAGTTAGCAATTATGCTGCATATCTCTTTTGTTGCGCGTATTTTACTTTCCGCTTCGCCCAGATCATGCTTTGAAATAATATTTATAAGCTTATATTCAAATCCGCTATGACTGTCAGATAATTCTTTCGCAAATCGTTCTCTTCCGAAATTCTTTATAAATTCATCCGGATCCTTAGCGCCTTTAAGCTTTAAAACGCGCACTTCAATACCAACCTCGCCCAAAAGCTTCATAGCTCGCTCGTCTGCTTTTTTGCCGGCATCGTCACTATCATATATCAATACAACTTTTTTCGTATATCTTGAAATAATGCGAGCTTGCTCTGGCGTAATGGCAGTTCCCAATGTGGCCACAGCATTTTCAAACCCCGATGCATGCAAAGCAATTACATCCATGTAGCCTTCACAAAGGATCAACGAATCAGCACAATGATTTTTAGCATAATTCAGGGCAAATAAATTGCGGCTCTTTTTAAAGCCCGGTGTATCAGAAGAGTTCAAATATTTAGGTTTTGAGTCATCCATAACTCTGCCGCCAAATGCAATTATATTGCCGGATGTATCTATTATGGGAAACATAACACGATTTCTGAATCGCGCATAATAGTGCTTACTCTTTTCTGAAAAGCTAAGTAAATCACTTTGCTTCAACTCGTCATCGGTGTATCCCAAAGAGCGCATATAATTTCCGAAATCAAAGAAGCTGTCAGGTGCATACCCTAATCCAAAATGCTTTATTACAGCTCCCGAAAGATTTCGTTTCTCAACCAAGTATCTCATGGCATCAGCGCCCAAGCGCTGATCAAAAAGACACAGTCTGAAATATTTTGCTGCCGCCAAATTTATTTCATAAACTCTTTTTCGCGAAATTGTTTTGTCATCGTAATCATCATGATATTGAGGTATGCGAATTCCGGCGCGGTTAGCCAAATGCTCTGCTGCTCCAGCAAAATCAAGGTTTTCTGCCTTCATCACAAAGGAAAAAACTCCACCCCCGGCTCCGCATCCAAAACAATAGAAACTATTGCTGGAAGGATACACTGTAAATGACGGCGTTTTCTCACTGTGAAACGGACAAAGCCCTCTGAAATTACTACCTGCTTTTTGCAGAGAAACATATGAGCCTATAACATCCGTTATGTTGCTTCTTTGCTCGATCTCATCCAAAATATTTTTAGGTATTTTCATGACATTCCTCGCCAAACTTTAGGCACAAATAAAGATTTAAATGTCTCGATGGCATATCTGTCTGTCATTCCTGCAATAAAATCGCAAACACATCTTCCCACGCCTTCGGAATTTATATTTCTTGTATAGAGCTCGGGCATTTTTTGAGGATTTTTAGAGTAATATTCAAAAAGCTGCACCAGCAATTCCTTGGCTCTTCCCTCTTCCGCTTTAGCTATGGGATTGAGATAAACATTCTCGAACAAAAAGGTTCTCAGTCTCTTCATAGCATCGCCAATCTCGCCGGTCATTGCAATATAAGGTTTATCGGTGCTTGCATCTATAACAGCCGTCACCATAGTGTTAATACGTTTTGAGTGTGTATCCCCCAAAATATCTATAAGGTCTTTGGGAATATCATCTACTGTCAAAATTCCCGCGCGGCACGCATCATCTATATCATGATTTATATATGCGATGCGGTCAGCATATTTTATTATGGTACCCTCCAAAGTAGATGCCGTATTTTCTCCAGTATGGTTAACAATAGCATCACGAACTTCCCATGTAAGATTAAGCCCTCGGCCATTTTTCTCTAACTTTTCAACGACGCGTAAGCTTTGATGATAGTGTGTAAAATCAGGTGAGTAGCATTGCTGCAACGCATATTCGCCCGCATGTCCAAACGGAGTGTGTCCAAGATCATGTCCCAACGCCCCCGCCTCAGCAAGATCTTCATTCAACCTGAGCGCACGTGCGATTATGCGAGCTATCTGAGTAACCTCCAAAGTATGAGTAAGACGCGTGCGGTAATGATCACCTGCTGGTGCCAAAAAAACCTGCGTTTTATTCATCAGACGGCGGAAAGATTGAGAGTGAATTATTTTATCCCTGTCTCGTTGAAATTCTGTTCGGTTATTGCACGTTGTATACGGATAATCACGCCCTCGGGTATTCGAAGTAAGAAACGCGTATGGGGACAAAGATTTTTTTTCTTGTTCAATAAAAATATCACATATACTTCCCATAAACAACTGCCTGCCTCTCTATGTTTTTTCCAAATATAAATATAATATACGCCAAATAATACATTTTTACTTTTTTATTATAAGTATATATTCTATTTTTCTACATATATTCTTAAAATATCAACAACTCATTTTGCATTTCATCTTTTGATCATTAGCTCGACAATAATAATGCATTATCGCCCCATTACTTCGACATTAAAATCAATACAAATATATTATAATAATTACAACATCGTCGCTAAAGGAGAAGCACTTATGCAAAATGAAGTCTATGTAGATCTTCTATTCATGATAAACTTCAGCATGGATTTTCTTTGCTTGTTTCTAGCCTCAAGAATATTACGGTGGCGATTAAAAATATTCACAGCTTTGATTGCTTCGATTATTGGCGGTATTTACTCTATAATAACACTTTTTCTGGATTTCAGCAGCTTTGGACTGGTATTAACAGATATTGTAGTATGCGCAGCAATGTGTGCTATATGCTTCATTTCAAAAGGCATAAGTTTAAAACAATATATGCAGTCTACTATCGTATATCTTGCTTGTGCTACAGCATTGGGCGGCATTATGACTGTATTATTTAACCTTATGAATAAACTTGATATTCCCATCAATGCCGGCGGAGACAACATATCATCATGGCTGTTTTTGCTGCTCGCCATTATAAGCGGAATATCCGCTATCAAAGGCGCTGATTTTCTCAAAAAAAAGAATGATCAAAAAATAGGCAAAACAGAAATAGTTTTTGAAAACAAAAGTGTAGTCTTCAATGGAATAACCGATACCGGCAATATGCTAAAAGATCCTACAAGCGGAAAATCTGTGATAATAACGGATATAAAGGCGACTCGTTCTTTGCTTCCTGATTCATTGTATAACGTAATAAGCATCGGAAAAATAGAGTCTTTATGCACATTACCTCCTAAGTATTATAAACGTATACGCATCATACCCAGTAGCACTATTTCAGGAAATCACTTGTTAATAGGGATAATCCCAGACAGAGTTTTTCTGCACACACACTCAGGAATCTCAGATGTTTCTGCTATATTTGCTCCGGCACACATTAAAGATCTTCCACAAGAATGTACCGCAATAATACCGGACAATTTATACAAATAATAAAAAGGAGTTAAAACTATGAAGCAAATATTCTCTCTACTGCATTCACTTTTATCCCGCTTTGAAATAAAACGAGAACGCGGCGTATACTACATAAACGGTCCGGAAATGCTCCCAGCTCCACTGTCGCGTGAAGAAGAGGCGGATGCGCTCAATCGCATTTGTGAAGATGAAACTGCCAAAATTGAGCTCATTGAGCACAATCTCAGGCTTGTCGTTTATATAGCAAAAAAATTTGAAAACACCGGCATAGGTCTTGAAGACCTAATATCTATAGGTACCATAGGCCTTATAAAAGCAATCAATACTTTTAAAACAGATAAGAATATCAAATTAGCAACGTATGCGTCACGCTGCATAGAAAATGAGATACTTATGTATATAAGGAAAAATAGCAATGTTCGATCAGAAATTTCCATAGATGAGCCACTAAATATAGATTGGGACGGTAACGAACTTTTACTTTCCGATATACTTGGCAACGAAGAGGATGAAATATCATATGATCTCGAAAAAAAAGAAGAACGCGAAGCGGTGCACAGAGCAGTTGCATCGTTAAGCGAGCGTGAACAACTTATAATAGAATTAAGATATGGCCTGAATGGCAAAAAAGAAATGACCCAGAAGGAGGTTGCCGACCTTCTGGGTATATCTCAATCATATATTTCGAGATTAGAAAAAAAGATACTTAGCAGAATGCGTGAAGATATGCTGAATTTGATTTAATACTAACCAAATCTTGCGCCTATTATATTAGGCACTACTTTGCCGCCACACATCTCATATATTCGGTGTGAAACAATATCAGCTGTTGCTTCTTTTACCGCGAATTTAACACCAACGTACTCTGCATATTCCACATTATCCACCACAGCTTCAAACCTTGCCAACTCAAATGCTATTCGTTGATAATCAGAATATGAACAGCGTAAATACATTTCGCAGTAACGACCGTAGGTAACTATCTCTGCAGCATTGAGAGCAGACACTGCCGCTTTGGTATATGCTCGCAAAAGTCCACCGGTGCCAAGTAATATTCCGCCAAAATATCTTGTAACCACCACGCAGGCGTCCTGAACGCCTGCTTTTCTAATACAATCCAAGACAGGCAATCCCGCACTTCCCTGCGGTTCACCATCGTCAGAATACTTCACAAATCCGGAACGAAGAACATATGCATAAACATTATGTCTTGCATCGTGATATTTGGCCTTCATTTCTTTAATATAAGATGTTGCCTCCGCTTCTTCCGTTACATGAATCGCATGTCCAATAAATATAGATCTTTTCTCCTCATATTCAGACATTCCGACGCCTTTTATTGTAGTATACAATTCCGCCATAGTTCCCCCAAGAATCACACTTCATATTTTGCAAGACGGCCACGAGTTTTTTGATCAACAACAGCCCGAACACGGATACCGTCATCTACATATTCACACTCTTCAACTATCGCTTCATTATACAATATATTCAATATCGATTGAGCAGTGTGCGGAAAAAGGTAATTTATCTTCTTTTTGCCATCAAGAACCTTACGCTCAAGAATACTCACAAATTCATCTATACCCTCGCCTGTATAGGCCGATATTCTCGCAACATCTGTATTATCTGATTGAACACCAAGCATCGCATCATCGGAGATTACACAATCACATTTATTCAAAACATAAATTGTCGGCTTCCCCGCAGCCCCAAGCTCAACCAAAAGATCTTCGGTAACTTGTAAATGTTCTCTGCATTCTGGATCTGAAGAATCTATAATTATCATCAATATGTCTGCACAAACAGCCTCGTCAAGTGTTGACTTAAAAGCTTGTATCAAATGGTGAGGGAGCTTTCTGATAAATCCAACTGTATCTGTGAGCAGTATTTCCTCACCACAGGGCAATGCAAACCGTCTTGTCGTAGGATCAAGCGTAGCAAAGAGTTTGTCTTCCGCAAGTATGCCCGCATCTGTCAAACGATTCAGCAGTGTGGATTTCCCCGCATTAGTATATCCAACGATAGCGACTTTTTTTATACCGCTACGTTCGCGCGAAACACGCATGGTCTGTCGATTTTTTTCCAGTTTTTCAAGTTCTTCTTCCAAGGCGTTTATTCTGCGCTTCATATGACGCCGATCCGACTCCAACTTACTTTCGCCGGGACCTCTTGTGCCTATACCACCACCTAAACGCGACATTTCCTTACCACGTCCGGTAAGTCTCGGAGCAGAATATTTTAATTGAGCCAATTCAACCTGAAGTTTACCTTCGCCTGTGGTAGCGTGTAACGCAAATATATCAAGTATGAGCATAGATCTGTCTATAACTCTCACTTCCCCTTCAAGCGAATCCTCAATATTTCGAATCTGTGACGGCGTTAATTCGCAATCGAATATAACAAGTCCTACCTCTTGAGCTTTACAAAGCTCATTGAGTTCTTCAAGTTTACCACTACCTATATACGTTGCCGACTCAGGCGTCTGCCGCACTTGAACCATTCTGGCCACTTCAACTCCACCTGCGGTATCTAACAGTCTTTCCAGTTCATCCAATGATCTGTCTACTGATTCAAGCATTTGCGTACTTTGGGAAAGTGCAACCAATATTGCCCTTGAAACATCTATCTCTTGCATAAAATCTCCTTTCGGTTATTAACAAGGAATCGATAATTTAAAATGATTTCAAAAAAAGCGGCAAGCAATGACACCTGAATACGGCGGCATTCCTTGCCTGCATTTTTCGATTATTACTTTCCGCTGGACTCGAGTCTCTTCTTAAACTTATCAACACGTCCGCCGGAATCTACGAATTTCTGCTTACCAGTGAAGAAAGGATGGCACTTGGAGCAAATATCAACTCTCATCTCGCCGCCCTTTGTAGATCTGGTCTTAACAGTCTCGCCGCAAGCACACTTGATTATGGTTTCTTCGTAGTTGGGATGGATAGCTTCCTTCATTTTTCACACCTCACTTTACGGTAAAATGAATCGTTCATACAATACCAAAGAATTATACCATATATTTTGCTATTTTGCAATAGGTTTTTGAAAAAATTTTTAATTATAATACTATTTTTCTTGCCTCAACATAATATCTCTTATCTTCCGCATGTCCCATAGAGAATGTCTTTCTTGGAAGAGATCCGTCAGACACTACAGAAGGAAATAATTCTGACTTTTTCATTCCCGCAAACAACAGACCTACAGTTCCCTCTTTATGCGCAAGTGCTTTAACGTTATCCTCACCATGAATGTAATCTACTTCACATTCAGGATGACACTTTACATATGTATCTAAGAACGCCTGAACAGTTCCAACTGCAAGTTGATTTGCAGGATGAGATACCCTCATCTCTCCGCAAATGTCGCCATAAACATATTCTATACGTTGTGCATCTGCATTTCCATTGAGATTTGAACAATACTCTTTAAATTCACAAATGAATTTGTCAACATCGGTACCGCTAACAATACGATATATAGGTTCAAATTCCAAAGCCTCGTCATGAATATTTACAAGCTCTGCCAATGCATATCGAGCCGGATGTGTTAAAGCAGCTTCGCCAATTTCTTGTTTTAACTGCTCGTATACAGTCTTCGCAGTTGCCAAAGAGTGATTTCCATCCCCTACTGCTATATTCATATTGCAATTATTTTTATTAAATAAATCTGTGAGCGTTTCACTAATGTAATTAGCGTTATCACCCTCAACAAACCATCCTGATATGTGACCGCCACCCAGCATAAGATCAAAATCATATGCCAAAGCAAGGTTATCTTTCTTGTCCGAAAGACTTTCAATAACCTTTTTTTCGACATCATCGATAAGCAACATTATATGAGGCAACTCAACACTTGCTTGACGACGTATTACTACGCGAGGAGGAATTCGTTCCGGAACAGTTCCCTCTGTAGCGCGTACCGGGGTTGTAGATCCTTCTCGCCAATCATAACACTCAAGATCTACAGCCCCCACAAGTCCGTGCCTTATCTTTCCATCAGATTGGCACCGTTCAATGTAAATATATGTATTAGCGTGTAATTCTAAAATATTTTTACAATATTCCTTCATATAAACCGATATTTTCGGCATAAGAATATCTTGTTTATTCAAATATGCTTCCGGCAGTATCAAATTCAAGGCGGACGGCTCATCGCCAACAATTTCCGCAGCCTTTTCCCAATATTCCGGTTGGCTTGTAAACTGGTCACAGGCTACTACCGCCCATTTTTCTCCCGATACTTTATTAAAATCGGGCAAAAGAATATCCGTCGAAACAAAACAATTAGACATACAAACACTCCTTTCGCCGTTTATAGTTCAAAAACAATACGGCATGTAACTAGCATAACTTTTCATATCTATATTTTATACTATAATCAACAAAAAATCAATATATTTTTAACTTTTTTACAAAATATCGTTGCGCCCGCAACCATTCCGTGCTATAATATAAAAACAATAACAACAAAATAATTATTAAAAGGAGATTATAAATGAATAGTAGTATGGGGTTTGATCCAAAACCCAAAAATTTCAAATATGATCAAATACCTCCTCCAAAAAACTTGTTTGACATCCCCCGTTATCTTACTGCATTACTCAAAGGATTCTTTTTTCGTTTACTTTACATATTTAAATTAGTTTGGAAAACCGGACCGTGGATATTATTCACCATGACCTTTATCGCATTATTTGAAGGAATAATGCCCGTAGTCGGTTCTTTGATCTCCAAAAACATACTCAATCAGCTGCAATATAATTACCAAAACGCAACTCAAACCGAATCACTCGTCGAGTTTATTGGTTCCGCTGTATTTCATCTTCTTATAATTTTGTTCTCATATAGAATACTAAACAGAATTGTCAGCAGAATATCAAACGCAACAACACGAATTGCAGGTGAAAAAGTAGTCAGATATGTTAAACTTGAAATCATGAACAAGGCAAAAACACTTGATCTTGCATCATTTGATATACCTGAGTTTTATGAAAAGCTTGAAAACGCAAATCGCGAAGCAGGAAATCGCCCTATATCCATCTTAAGTTCCACGTTTAATGTAATAAGCACTACTATAAGTTTAGTAAGCTATATTATTATTTTGGCGGCTGCTCCGGGAATGTGGTGGACCGCCATTCTCATATCGGCTGTTACAATTCCATCTGCTGTAATAAACTTTATTTATCGCAAAAAACATTTTACATACATGAGATTCCGTTCTAAAGATCGGCGCCAAATGAACTATTATTCCAACCTTCTTGTAAACAAAGACATGGTAAAGGAAATTCGCATGTATGATTTGGCCGATACATTCATTGATAGATTTGATGGCGTTTTCAAGCATTACTACTCCGGTCTCCGTCGGCTGATTATTCACGAAAGCATATGGCACGTTATAATAGCAATAATTTCTGCCGGCGCCAATTGCTTTTGCTATGCACTTATCGCTTTCCAAGTCTTTCAGGGAAAATTGCAAATAGGCGACTATACACTTTACACGGGAGCACTTACTTCAATAGCCAACAGCGTCACCTCTCTTATAAGCGTTTCAGCCACTATATATGAGGGAACATTATTTATTGACAATTTAATATCATTCATGAAGGAAAAACAAACAATTGTTCCATCCAAAGCAGAACCCGAAAAGGTAGCGCGCGGAAATCCCCATACTATTGTGTTTGAAAATGTAAGTTTTTCTTATCCCGGCACAGATAGATTTGTTTTAAAAAATATTAATCTCACATTCCGTCCGGGAGAAACAGTAGTATTGGTGGGATTAAACGGTGCCGGTAAAACTACACTTATAAAATTGCTCACCAGATTGTATGACCCCACTTACGGACGTATATTACTTGACGGTAAAGACATTAAGGAATATGATATAAAAGACCTATACCAAATATTTGGAATTATATTTCAAGATTTCGGCAAATATGCCGTTACCGTTTCTGACAACATTCATTTTGGAAATATTCACAAAGAAGTTAATGATAGCGAAATACGCGACGCCGCAATTCAAAGTGCTGCCCATGATTATATAACTAAGTTGCCTGATCAATACAACACTCCTCTTATGCGAATTTTTGAGCACAACGGTATAGAATTATCCGGCGGACAGTGGCAAAAACTCGCGGTTGCTCGCGCATTTTACAGCAATTCAGACATATTGATATTGGATGAACCGACCGCTGCGCTTGACGCATTAGCTGAGCAAGAAATTTTTAATCAATTTGATAAATTACGTCAAGATAAAACAACAATTTTTGTATCACACCGTTTGTCAAGTGCTACTGTAGCTTCAAAAATAGTTGTTCTTGAATATGGCGAGGTCATTGAAGAAGGCGACCACGATCAATTAATGGCAAAACGCGGCAAATATTTTGAGTTGTTCTCTACTCAAGCAAGCAGATATCTAAATGAAACTCAAAAAGAAGAATACGGTTTCACTGCCAACCCTGAGAATCATGGCAAGCGGGCTCGCAGACGCAACAATAACGATATTCTTCCAGAATAATAAAAAACAAAGTGCATTGAGCGATAAAACTCAATGCACTTTATTTTCAGATCATAAATGTAAGTTGATCTGTCTCATTCAAATTATCAAGCACACCATTTCTTCTTAATATTTCAATGACACTTTTGGTCAAACCCGCGCGCGTTCTAAGATCTTCAACTGAAAAGAATGGGTCTTGAGCGCGTTGTTCAACTATACTCATTGCGGCATTTTCTCCCAGTCCATTCAATGACAGGAATGGCAGTCGAATGCCTCCATTTTCGGGTAAAAACGCATATGCATCGGATTTTTCCAAATCAACATTTAAGAATCTGATTCCTCGTGCATAGCACTCGTTGGCTAACTGCAATGCAGATACCATAGCAGATTCTTTTTGAGTAGCGTCTCTTCCCTTTGCTTCAATCTCTTTAAATGTATTCATAACAACACGCTTTCCCTGCATTACTATCTCCGCATCAAAGCCCCCCGGCGCAACTGTAAACATAGCACAATAGAATGCTAAAGGCATATGTACTTTATACCATCCCAGGCGAATCGCAGACATAACATATGCAGCGGCGTGCGCTTTAGGGAACATATACTTTATCTTTTTGCAAGAACCTATATACCACTCCGGCACGCCATGTGAACGCATTTCTTCTTCCCATTCAGGTGTCAGACCTCTACCCTTACGAACAGATTCCATTATCTTAAAAGACAACGCATTTTCCACGCCCCAAGCAATAAGGTCATTCATGATGTTATCACGACATCCTATAACGTGAGAAATATCGCATATTCCTTGTTTTATAAGGTCTTGTGCATTGCCTGTCCAAACATCGGTTCCATGCGACAAGCCCGAGATCTGAAGCAAATCCGCAAATGATTTGGGTTTAGCATCTTCAAGCATTCGGATAGCAAAACGTGTACCAAACTCGGGAATACCGAAAGTAGCTATATTACTGTCAATATCCTCAGGAGTAACCCCAAGAGGCTTTGTTGACTGGAACAATTCATACACGTCCTTATCATTCATTTTAACATCCATAACACTTGTATTGCTGAACCGCTCAAGCCATTTATACTTTGTAGGAATATCGTGTCCCAGCTCGTCAAGCTTAAGTATAGTGTCATGCAAATATGAAAATGCGAAGTGTGTTGTTACAATGCTGGATTTAGGATCATCTGCCGGGTGCTGAACCGGGGTAAAATCATATACGTCATATTCTCTTGGAATAACTATAATGCCGCCGGGATGCTGGCCTGTAGTGCGCTTAACACCAACGCAGCCGTTAACCAATCTGTTCATTTCCGATCTTGGCAATGAAATATTATGGTCCTCAAGATATTTGGCAACAAAACCGTATGCAGTCTTATCCGCCAACGTACCCAAAGTTCCGGCACGAAATACGTTTTCAGAGCCAAACAATTCTTCAGTATACTTATGGACTTTACCTTGAACATCTCCGGAGAAATTAAGGTCTATATCAGGAGATTTGTCCCCATAAAATCCAAGAAATGTTTCAAACGGAATATCATGACCGTCTGCATTGTATTTTGTTCCGCATTTAGGACAGCTCTTATCCGGCAAGTCAAAGCCCGAACCATATGTCTTATCCAAAATAAATTCTGAGTTTTTGCATTTGGGACAATAATAGTGCGGTGGAAGCGGATTGACCTCGGATATTCCCGCCATAGATGCAACAAAGGAGGAGCCAACCGAGCCTCTGGATCCTACAAGATATCCCTGACTCTCGCTGTACTTAACCAATCGTTGCGCTATTACATAAAGCACTGCAAACCCATTTTTGATAATTGATGTAAGCTCCTTGTCAAGTCGTTTGGCAACAAGCTCGGGAAGCGGTTCTCCGTACAATTCCTTGGCTCTCGACCAACAGCGCTCTTGAAGTTCCTCTTCTGCGCCTTCCATATTAGGGGTAAATGTACCGGGAGGAATCGGGCGTACAGGCTCAATCATATCATTGATAAGATTAGTATTTTTGACAACGACTTCATATGCCGCTTCTTCTCCAAGATATGAAAATTCATCAAGCATCTCCTGCGTAGTACGCAAGTACAAATAAGAATCATGATCCGCATCTTTAAATTTCATACCGGATAGCAATATCTTTCTATACACATCATCTTCAGGATTAAGATAGTGTACATCACAGGTAGCAACAACCGGTTTTCCTAACTTCTTTCCGAGCTCATATACTTTGCGATTAATATCACGTATAGCATCATCGTTTGGAAGTTTATCAGACTCAACAAGAAATCTATTGTTAGCTACAGGTTGTATTTCCAGATAATCATAAAATTCTGCAATTTTTTCGATTTCGGATTCAGGGCTGTTGTCAAGTATAGCGGAATACAGCTCTCCCGCTTCACAAGCAGATCCAATGATAAGGCCTTCTCTGTATTTTTCAAGCAAAGTCTTAGGAACTCTCGGATTTCGATGATAATAGCTCAAATAGCTTTCAGAAACTATTCGATAAAGATTTTTAAGTCCCGTTTTGTTTTTTACCAAAATTATCTGATGATAAGGTCTCAACTTCAATGGGTCAGCATTTTCGCTCATGTCACGCTCCAACTCCTTAAAATTATTGACATCAAGCGTACGCATTTTTTCTATCATGCAAATAAATATCTTGGCAAGTATAGTAGCATCATCATATGCTCTGTGATGATTAAAATCCTCAAGATCATAGTGCTTGGCAACCGTATCCAGCTTGTGGTTTTTCAAGTCGGGATTAAGATATCTTGATAATGCAACAGTATCGAGATATGTGTTGTTAAGAGGAATGTCATACTGTTTGCAAGCGCGGCGAATAAAACCCATATCAAACGATGCATTGTGAGCAATAAGCATTCTATCCCCTGCAAAATCAAGAAACATTTTAACCGCCTCTTGCTGACTCGGCGCCCCTTTTACCATATCGTTCGTTATGCCTGTAAGCTTAGTTATTTCATCGGGGATATTGATATCGGGATCTACATATGTACCAAATGTTTCACATATTTTTCCGTTAGCTATACGAACCGCACCTATTTCAATAATTTTGTCATTAAGATTAGACAGACCCGTTGTTTCTATATCAAAAACAACAAACTCCACATCGAAATCAGTAGCTTCACCGTATACAGCGCCTGCAGTATCATTGACAAAATAAGCCTCTACACCGTATATAACTTTTACACCTTGCTTTTCAGAAGCTATCATTGCTTCGGGAAAGGCTTGCAAATTCCCATGGTCTGTAATAGCAACAGCACTATGTCCCCAAAGCTTTGCCGTTTTTATAATATCTGCAGGCTGACTTAGAGCATCCATTGCCGACATCGCGGTATGAAGATGAAGCTCTACTCGTTTTTCTTCTGCATCATCCATTCTATGTATAGGTCTTACTTTGGCAGCGTGCTGAAATTTAAATAAAAGCTCATCACTTATTTTGTCGTCTCTACGAGTTTCTCGCCGCACCGAACCGTGCAAAGCAAGCGTTGCACCATTAGATACAAAGCTGCAAATGAGATCCGATTCCTCTGCCTCTATACCATAGCATCTAATATCTATTGATGAGTTATAATCAGTAAGCGAAAAAGAAATATTAAATTTATTCCCCGCCCTGGTTGGCTCCTTACTGAAATCAAAAACATCTCCAACAATTACAATATTGTGTTGCGGTACGGTTATTTTTGAAATTCTTACCGGTTTTATGTCAAACTCATTTCCATAAACAAATTCCGGCGTCGAAATATCAAATTTTCTGCATCCCGAATCATAAACAGTCAAGTTTTCTGACTGCTCTATTGGCATATCCGGAGTTGTATAAAGAGAGGTAACACGAGGGGCTTTATTAACTTCTTCAACATCCTCGTTTGCTACGTCTTCAGATGGAGCAGAATGACTATGTTTATTTGAATCATAGTTTTTACTGATCTGAGAAAGTTCGGTATCAATAGCTTCATATTCTTTTAATATGGCCTCCGAATAACCATTGGTAGGCGAAGTACATACAATGCTAACCCTAACGCTAACACCAAACTCACTATATATTATACGTTCAATAATTTGAGGCGTCCTATAGTCATTCATAAGATCGACCCCGCCTTGACAAGTATGTAGATCTATAATAAGAGCCGCGCCGTCAAACTCATATGAATAATCAGAAAAGAATCCGCGAGCCACGATTCCCGTCCGTTCAGCTTCTATAAGCACTTGGGGAATATATTCACGCTGCAACAATTCATGGGGATATTTAGGCAATATTTTAACATAATTCATCGAATATGACGAGCATAACTCTGCTTCTATTTCGTACAAATCGATTTTGTTTATAAGAGTTTCAAACCACAGCTCTATTTCAACTATTCTTCGTTCTCTATCGTATTTAACTTTGTTATCCGTAGATAACATTAAAATTTTTCGAGTTTTTTCGCTTGGCTTATATTTTGAAAAAACTTCAAGTATATGTTTAGACATCTTTGCTTTTTATAGTCCTTAATTCGTTTATTAAAATTTCAATTATTTTATCTTCCGGAATTTTTTCGCACACTTGTCCTTTTTTGAAAAGAAGTGCTTCACCATTTCCGCCGGCAATACCAAAGTCTGCCTCTCGCGCTTCACCCGGGCCATTAACAGCGCATCCCATCAAAGCCACCGTTACAGGAACATTATCAAGCGCCAGTAATTCTGCTTGTTTTATAAATTCATTATATAAAGATATAAGATTTATTGAAGTGCGCCCACATGTAGGACAACTGATAACGTTAAGCCCACTTTGACCTTCGACATCAAGCGCAGTAAGTAATTCTCGTGCCGCTTTAATCTCGCTCACAGGATCATCTGTCAACGAGACCCTTATTGTGTCTCCGATTCCCTGACACAATAGAGCACCTATGCCAGCAGAGCTTTTTATAATACCGCTATTTCCTGCTCCAGCCTCAGTAACACCCAAGTGTAGCGGATACGAACAACGTTCTGCCAACATCACATTCGAGCAAATCATCCTCCTGACATCTGATGATTTTATTGAAATTGTGATATCATTAAAATCGTATCTTTCGAGCAACGATATATGATATAACGCCGATTCGCACAAGGCCTCTGAAGTAGGTTCACCATATTTAGCAAGTATATGTTTTTCTAAAGAACCGCTGTTCACGCCAATTCTTATAGGTATATTTCGCTTCGAGCATTCTTTGCACACCTGCGCAACTTTTTCATCATTCCCTATATTTCCGGGATTTATGCGTATTTTATCAACACCTCGCTCAGCGCACAGCAACGCTAATTTATAATCAAAATGTATATCTGCCACTATAGGTATACAGATACCTTTGTTTTTTACATACGGTATAGTTTCGGCAGCCTCAGCATTCGGCACAGATATGCGAACAATATCACAACCGGCTTTTTCCAAATCTTTTATCTGTCTAAATGCTCCTTCAATATCCCCCGAACACGTATTGGTCATTGACTGAATTGCGATCCGAGAGTTACCGCCAATACTGATGTTCCCTATTTTTATTTCTTTGGTACTTCTTCTTATATCGTTATATTTCATCTTGTAAAAATACTCCAAATATCTTTAAGGCTTATAACGATCATAAAAGCAAACAATAGCAGTATACCTACAAAATGAATATATCCTTCCACTTCTTTTTTGATAGGTTTTCTTCGTATTGCCTCTATGACCATAAACACAAATCTTCCGCCGTCAAGCGCAGGAATCGGCAACAAATTTACAACTCCCAAGTTTATTGTTATGACAGCACATATATGCAGCAAATTTAACGGTCCTGTTTTGGCAACATCACCGATAGTTTCTGTTATACCGACAGGGCCGGATACAGCCTCTATGCCATATCTGCCACTTATCATATCAAATATTGAATCCCAGACCATTCTAACTGTAGATACAGCCCGTACAGACGTATGCAGTATTACGTTACCCAAATTTTTTCTTACACCGTATGGTATAAAATCTATATCGCCAAATGTTGCTCCACTTTCTGTAAACGTATTAAAAACAACATCATTTAAAACTATCTTCTCATTATTTCTAATGATAACAAGGTCAATTGGCTCATAGCCTTGATTCATAATTTCATATGACAACTCATAGCCGGTATAAATATTTCTGTTTCCTACTTTAATAATTTTATCGTTAACCATAAGTCCCGATTCTGAACTTATAGCATCTGGTTTGAATTCAGCCACTATATTCACAGGCAAATATTTTGTAGAAAGCACCATTATGAGTATAATTACTATACCTAAAACAAAGTTCATAACGGCACCCGATACAATTATTATCATACGTTTCCATATAGCTGCATTTCCAAATGCATTGGCTGCATCGCTATCCTCATCCTCACCCACCATACTGACAAAACCGCCAATAGGAAGTGCACGAATAGAATAACGTATACCTGATTTTTTTGAAACCCTAGATAATATTTTAGGGCCCATGCCAATAGCAAACTCATTGACACCAACTCCGCAAGCTCGCGCAGTCAAAAAGTGACCCAATTCATGGATCAGAATAATTACGCCAAAAACAAGTATGGCAAGTAAAATATAAACAACTACCATTTGCATCACCTTTTCCGGATAGTTCTCCGTTACTTTATTAACTCAGTTGTATATTGTCTGGCCATGCGGTCATATTTAAGAATAGTGTTAATATCTTCGTCAGAAGTTGTTCCACTCATTTTTGTTAATGTGGATTCAACGCAACGCGAAATATCCAAAAAGCCAATTTTATGGTTTAAGAATGCATCAACCGCCACTTCGTTGGCGGCATTAAGCACTGCAGGCATAGCTTTACCTTCTCGTAAACAATCATATGCAAGCTTGAGCAATGGGAAAGCTGTAACATCTGGAGAACCAAATCTGAGCATGCCGATAGTTGCAAGATCAAGTCTTGATATAACCGCATCATGACGCTCGGGATAACTGACTGCATACTGCACACAAAGCCTCATATCAGGAACAGATAGCTGAGCAATAACACTGTTATCAGCATATTCCACCATAGAATGAATTATGCTCTCTCTGTGAATAACTACATTGATTTGATCTGCTGTAGCACCAAAAAGACGCGCCGCTTCTATAACCTCAAATCCTTTGTTCATCAATGTTGCACTATCAATTGTGATTTTTCGCCCCATTTTCCAAGTTGGATGGGCAAGTGCTCTTTCGACCGTAATATTACTTAATTTGTCTGTATCATAGCCGTAAAAAGGACCGCCTGATGCCGTAATAATAATAGATTTAAATGCATTGGTGCCACGACCTTCCAAACATTGAAAAATTGCACAATGTTCACTGTCTACAGGCAAAATTTTTGTTCCCATATCATGCGCTTTGCGCATGATAATGTCTCCTGCCATAACAAGAGATTCCTTATTAGCAAGCGCTAAACGCGATTTTGTATTAAGAACTTCAAGCGTAGGAAGCAAACCTGCTGCCCCTGATATTGAATTTACAGTTACATCTGCCTTGGCATTATGCAACGCTTCTCTCAATCCATCTATACCATATAGTACTTGTATGTTCATATCCGCCAATAATATATGAAGTTCATCGGCGGCCTTCTTATCATCAAGAACACAGTATTTCGGTCTGAATTTTCTTGCTTGCTTCTCGATAGCTTTATAATTAGTACCGGCTGTTAAAACTACAACATCAAAGTTTTTCGCCTCTGCCACATCCAAAGCCTGAGTACCAACTGACCCTGTAGACCCAAGCACTGCAATTTTTTTGTTATCCGACATTTTTATATTACCTTAATTATTTACCAAGAAAGTTATTTAAAACAGCAAAAATGATTGTAATTACAGTAGACACAGCCAAAACAGAATCAAATCTGTCAAGTACTCCGCCATGTCCCGGGAATAATCTTCCAAAATCCTTTATCCCATGCTTTCTTTTTATTGCGGACATCGAAAGATCTCCAATTTGCGAAACACATGAAGCTATTACACCGGCAAGTATAATAATAGGAATTCCAATATAAGTAATATCTATTATATATGCCCACAACACAAATGCTGCTGCACAAAAAACAATTCCTCCTATACTGCCTTCTATAGTTTTTTTAGGACTTATATCCGGAAGTAGCTTGTGTTTCCCAAATGCACGACCGGACAAATATGCAAAGATATCTGTTATCCATGCGCCTATAAGAACAAGTATATATATATATTTGTTTTCCATGTCGCGCAAATAAATTATCCCACAAAAAGCAAATGTTATATATACAGCAGAAGTAAATACCGCCGATGCCTGCGCAAATGTAGTCTTGTTTTTGCTGAAAACAACGACAGTCAATATATAAATAATAAGAAATGCAATAGTAAGCAGTGCTGCACCGCAAATATTGATCTTATCTGATAAATATCTTACTGCGAAAGGCGCTATTGTTCCTGCAATGTAAAAAGGAAGTGTAAGTGCAATATTCTTATGCTCTCCAAGGCATCTGAACATTTCAAACATACCCTTGACTGCAAAGAAAGCAATTGCAATAGGAAAAACAATGGTACCAGAGAGCAAAAGCACAGGTATAAGTACCGCCACGGCAATCAAGGCCGTAATTGTTCTTTTTAACATAATAACATCTCCATTAGTTTATACGCCACCAAAATTGCGTTTTCGGCGACCATATTCTGCAATGGCATCATCAACATTTTTAGGCTTGAAATCAGGCCATAAAATATCTGTAAAGTAAAATTCAGAATAAGTCGACTGCCATAAAAGAAAATTGGAAAGTCTATATTCTCCGGCGGTTCTCACGATAAGATCCGGATCAGGGCATCCGGCTGTATAAAGAGCATCGGTAATGTCATCAGCACTGACTTTATCAATACCACGCTCTCGCAAACTATTAAATGCATGAACCAACTCATCGCGTCCACCGTAATTAATTGCAATGTTTAATACCAATAAATTATTACGTGTCAAAGTTTCTATATTATATATTTTTTTTTGTAAGTTCTCATCCAACATACTCATGTCGCCTATAAATCTAAAAGAAACATCATTTTGACCAATGCTTTTAGCACATTCGTCAAGATAATTCCTCAATAAATTCATTATGGAAGCAACTTCTTTTTTGGGGCGTTTCCAGTTTTCTGTAGAAAACGCATACACGGTAACATATTTTATTCCTATGTCAGCGCAATATTTCACTATTGATCTGAACGTTTTTGCGCCAATTTGATGGCCATATTCTCTGGGCATTCCTTTGGATTTAGCCCATCGTCCATTACCGTCCATAATAAAAGCAATGTGCTTCAAGCCATACAATTCAATACGTTTACTATCTTCAATCATATTTATTGATCTTTCTTTTTCTGTTTTTAAGCCGGCTCTGGCAAAGTCAAAGCCGGCTGTATTATTTAAAACTATATCTGCATTATTTCCTTAGCTTTTTTATCTGAAACGCTGTCTGTCATCTTGATGTATTTGTCAGTAAGATCCTGGATGTCTTTTTCTGAAGACTTTTGTTCATCCTCTGTCATTTCTCCGCCCTTTTTCTTCTTTTTTATATCTTCATTTGCGTCTCTGCGGATATTTCTGATAGCTACTTTTGCTTCTTCTCCCATTTTCTGAACCTGTTTAACAAGTTCGCGTCTACGTTCTTCTGTTGGCTGAGGGAAAGACAGACGAATAACACTACCGTCATTATTTGGAGTAATACCGACGTCAGAAGCAAGAATAGCTTTCTCCATTGCTTTAAGAGTGCTCTTGTCATACGGCGTAATAACAATTGTCTTGGCATCGGCAACACGAATGTCAGCCATTGTGTTGATGAGTGTGGGAGCACCGTAATATTCAAAGGCGACTTTTGCCAACACCATGGGATTTGCCTGTCCTGCACGTATAACAGCAAGGTTAGACTCATATGCAGCAATAGTCTTATTCATTTTTTCCTCATAGGGTTTAGTGTTGATCTTCATATCATTTTCTCCTTTATATGTTTTTAATAAGTCTCAGTTCCTATTTTTTCACCATGAATAACACGCAAAATATTTTGGGGATCTTTCAATTCGAAGGCATATGTTTTTATTGAATTAGCTGCACAAAATGCCGTTGCAGTCAGATCATATGCGGCTAATTTTTTGTCAAGTATCTCATCATAGGAAAGTTTGTCATACTTTTTTGCATCACTGTGCTTAGCCGGATCTTTATCATAAATACCATCAATATTTTTGGCCATAAGTACAATGTCTGCCCCAATTTCTGCAGCACGCAATACTGCCCCTGTGTCTGTTGAGAAAAAGGGATTTCCGGTTCCGCAACCAAATACAGTAACGTATCCGCTTTTCAAACGCTCAATTGCCTTTTCATATGAATATTTTTCTGCAAATTCCGACATCTCCACCGGCGTCATAACAGTAGCTTTTCCGCCTGCATTAATTACAGAGTCTTTAATAGCCAATGCATTTATAACCGTGGCGAGCATTCCCATATGATCCGCTAAACAGCGATTCATATTTTTTCCTTGCCGCGCGCCACGCCAAATATTTCCGGCACCGACAACTACAGCCACCTGAACGCCTTCATCAGTACATTGCTTAAGAACGCCCGCAACTTGCTCAAGCATATCAAAGTCAATAATGCCATCTTTAGCCTGCATAGCTTCACCGGACAGTTTCACAAGCACTCTCTTGTATATTGGTTTATCCATAAAAATTGCAATTCCTCCCATTGAGTCTAATCATATATATTTTACAACATTTCTATCAATTTGTAAACCTTTTTACACAAAAAAAGTATGAAAGAAAACATAAACTTTTCTTTCATACTTTAATATTAAATAAAATTATTGCTTGCCTGTGAGTTTTGCAATCTCTTCAGCAAAGTTATCCTCTCTCTTCTGGATACCTTCGCCCTTTTCGAATATCTTGAAGTCGACAACATCCAGCTTGCCACCAAGCTCTTTTGCAGCTGCCTTAAGGTACTGACCAACGGTGAGCTTATCATCCTTAACATAAGGCTGCTCAATCAAGCAGTTAGCCTTATAATAGTTGCCAAGCTTACCCATTACGATACCCTCAAGAACCTTTTCAGGCTTACCTGCCATCTTAGGATCGTTAGACATCTGAGTTTTAATAATTGCTTTCTCTTCTTCAAGAACATCAGCGGGAACATCTTCCTTCTTAACATAGGTGGGAGGAGAACCTGCAGCGATCTGAAGTGCAATATTCTTTGCAACAGCAGCAAATTCGGCGTTCGTCTTTACAGCCTCGTCAGCGTCAAACTTAACAATAACGCCGGTGGTACCCATACCGTGAATGTAGGTAGATACTACACCCTCAACAATTACAAAACGACGAATGGAAATTTTCTCGCCGATAATAGCAATCTTTTCAACCAAAGTATTTTCAATACTAACATCTGTGTCCATGAAATTCATCTTCATGAACTCATCCATGGCAGCGGGTTTCTTTGCAACAAGGGTAGCCAGCAGACCACGTACAAACTCCTTGAAGCTGGCGTTCTTAGCAACGAAGTCAGTCTCGGAGTTAACCTCGATCATAGCGGTAACTTCGCCCTCGGTCAGGCAGTCAACAACGCCCTCTGCGGCAATTCTGCTTTCCTTTTTAGCAGCAGTCGCAAGTCCCTTCTCACGAAGGATCTTAAGAGCTTTATCCATGTCGCCTTCAGCTTCAACAAGAGCCTTCTTGCAATCCATCATGCCAAGACCGGTCTTAGCGCGAAGTGCAGCAACGTCTTTAGCAGTTATATTAGCCATTTTAATTATTCCTTTCTAAGTTTAACATTTTAATTATTCAGCTACAGTCTCAGCAGCCTCTGCAGTTGCCTCTTCAGCAACGTCTGCAGTCTGCTCGCCCTGCTTACCCTCAATAACAGCGTCAGCAAGAGTTGCAGAGATCAAACGAATTGCGCGAATTGCGTCATCGTTACCGGGAATGATGTAATCTGCATCATCGGGATCACAGTTGGTATCAACAATAGCGATAACCGGGATACCCAGCTTCTTAGCCTCAAGAACAGCATTTCTTTCCTTCTTGGGGTCAACAATGAAAATTGCATCGGGAAGCTTTTCCATGGTCTTGATACCATTGTAGTTCTTCTCAAGGTTGAAGATCTGCTTCTGCTTGGAAGTTACTTCCTTCTTGGGAAGCTGATCAAAAGTACCGTCAGCCTGCATAGCGATCAGGTTGTCCAGTCTACCGATAGAACGGCGAATGGTCTTAAAGTTGGTCAGCATACCGCCGGGCCATCTTACGTTTACATAGTACATACCGCAACGTGTAGCCTCTTCCTTAATGGCGTCAGCCGCCTGCTTCTTGGTTCCTACGAACAGAATCGTGCCACCGTTTGCTGAAAGCTCACGAACGAACATATAAGCTTCCTCAAACTTTTTAACGGTCTTCTGCAGGTCGATAATGTAGATACCGTTTCTTTCGGTGGAGGTGTACTCTGCCATCTTGGGGTTCCATCTTCTTGTGTGATGTCCAAAATGAACACCTGCTTCAAGCAGCTGCTTGATAGAAATTACTGACATTTTTAATGTCCTCCTTCGGTTTTTCCACCACATAGGATACGGCGGCTAAACTGCATTAACAGCACCGACACGCCAACACCAATGTGTGTGTATTTTATATACTACTGCCTACTTTTTGGCAGCGCAAGGCATATTATAACATCTTTCTTTAAATAATGCAACAGCGTTTCGATTTGTTCACAAAAAATTTACAATTTATTTTTAACATTATAATTTACAAGCACAAAACATGTAGCTTTCCGCCTTTGGAAGATATAACCGCTTTGGTACACTTATGGCTGTAATCCGCAATTATTTGCTCAGCCAATTTATCTTCAATCTCAGTTTGTATATATCTTCTCATATTACGAGCTCCATATTTGGCAGAGTACGACTCATTGGCAATAATATCAACCGCAGTTGACTTGTAGCTTAATACAATACCTTTTTCTGCCAATGCAGTTTTAAGCTCATCAAGCATAATGATCGCAATTCGTTTGAAATCATCGACGTCAAGTCGTCTGAATGTAATAATTTCATCCACACGATTTATAAATTCGGGACGCAAAAAGCTTGAAAGTGCCTTTTCGGTTCTATGATGCTCTATCTCTTCAACATCATCTGAGAAGCCCATACGTGAAGTGCCATTATCTGAGCCCGCATTGGTTGTCATTATCAGTATTGTATTTTCAAAATTGACAACACGGCCATGAGCATCGGTTATTCTGCCATCATCCAATATCTGCAACAAAATATTAAGAACATCCGGATGCGCCTTTTCAATCTCATCAAAAAGAACCACAGAATACGGCCGACGACGAATTTTTTCAGTAAGTTGACCTGCTTCGTCATACCCAACATATCCGGGAGGCGAGCCGATGATTCTGGAAACAGAATGTTTCTCCATAAATTCAGACATATCAAGGCGAATCAAGGTCTCTGGAGAATTAAACAAATCGGCAGCAAGCGTCTTTACTAATTCCGTTTTTCCAACACCCGTAGGACCAGCAAAAATAAACGAAACCGGTTTGCGTTTGTAAGATACGCCTGCGCGATTACGCTTTATAGCCCTCGCAACAGCATCCACAGCTTTGTTCTGTCCAATAATTCTTTTCCCAATGCGTTCTGCCAACTTATCAATTCGTTCAAATTCATTTTCAGTAATGGAAGACGCCGGAACTCCCGTCCATATTTCTATAACACGCGCAAGATCCTCATTAGAAAGTGTCACCTGTTTGCACAGCACTTCATTCTCTCGAAGAGTCTCGGACAATTTAAGCTCTTCAGCTTTTATTTTGGCCAGCTTCTCAAATCGTTTGTCTTCCGATCCTTCCACATCCGCATCTGCCGTTTCCAATTGTTCTCTTTCGTTTTTTAAAGTTAATAACTTATCACGGAGAATATAGCTTTCATTCAAAGGAGCACTGTCTAAAGAAAGGGATGCCGCTGCTTCATCAAGCAAGTCAATTGCTTTATCCGGAAGATATCTATCGGTTATATATCTTTCAGAAAGTTTAACGGCATTATCCAACATTTCATCAGGAATGTTAATGGCGTGGAATTCTTCATAATAATGTTTTATGCCTTTAAGCATTTTCGCAGAATCTTCTATAGAAGGTTCATTAACCATTACAGGTTGAAAGCGCCGTTCCAGCGCAGTATCTTTCTCAATATATTTTCTGTATTCTGTTAAAGTGGTAGCGCCGATCACCTGAACTTCTCCGCGAGATAAAGCAGGTTTAAGCATATTCGCAGCGTTCATACTTCCTTCTGCATCTCCGGTACCAACTATATTGTGAACTTCATCAATAAAAAGTATAATATTGCCGGCTTCACGAACTTCTCCAAGCAGTCCAAGAACACGAGACTCAAATTGTCCTCTGAATTGAGTTCCGGCAACCAACGCTGTCAAATCTACCAAGTATACTTGCTTGCCCTTTAATTTGTAAGGGACATCTCCGTCCGCAATTTTTTGCGATAGAGCTTCGGCGATTGCGGTTTTGCCCACTCCGGGCTCTCCTATGAGACAGGGATTATTCTTTTGTCTTCGACAAAGTATCTGTATAACACGCGCCAGCTCCCTATCTCTGCCTATTATCCTATCAATTTTCCCTTGCGCCGCCAGAGATGTCAAATTTCTGCAATAAGTATTTAAAAATTTATATTTTTTTTCTTTTTTTGATGTCTCATCTTTTTTCTTTGCCTTAGAAGAATCAATTTTTTCTTCATTGGGAATAAGACCGCTTTCTCTGAAAAGCTTCGGAAAATCGATTGCCGGTGCTCCACCATCCTCCGCGTCATCTGCATCTGAAGGAAGACTGCTCTCATTAACGATCCCCATAACTTCATCTTCGATTGATTCAAGCTGATCAGAGGAAATTCCTAATTGACCCATCATATCTCCAAGCATATTATCTACCGGAACTCCCAACTCTTTGGCGCAACGCAAGCAAAGACCTTCTGAAATTTTTTCTCCATTCTCTACTTTAGTAACAAATATTGCGGCAATCCTTTTTTTACATCGTGAACACATTACCATATAGTTTATTTATCACTTTCTTATCAAATTAACATTACATGTTAAGCATTAAATTCAGCAACTTCATATTGCTGATAAATTTAAATAAATATGAATCATCAATAAGCGCCATAACAACACCGTCGCCTCCAAGTGCAACTCCGCAATACGCAATAGCCCTTACAGCAAGAACATATATTATAACAAATATTGCTGCGCAGACGCATCCAAAACAAGCTCCGAGCGCTTTGTTTATGATCTTGATTCCGGGCAACATGGCAATCTTGTTAAGCATCATCAAAATCAACCAAAAAACAAAATATGAAACGATAAATGCAACAACGTACCCAATAAGATTAGAAATAACAGATGATATCGGCAACGCCATTGATTCCGCCACGGTATCTATTGTAGCTGTATTATCGACAGTATCTAATAAAATTCGATCTATATCAACACCACAGATGTTCATCAACTTTTTCAATGCATTTGGCATTGTATGAATCCATGATGACGATTCTTCTTGCAACAATTTATTAAGGAACAATCTTGTAAACAATTTGTCAAAATATTTTGTTGCAATAAATCTTCCTATATAGTGTCCCGCCAACAATGCACAAACAAATGAAATCAATGTTTTTCCCATCTCCCAAAGAGATTGTACAAATCCACGTCTATAGCATGTCCAAATCGTCCCAAATACTATTACCAATATTATCAAATCCAGTAAAATCCCCATAACCGCAAACTCCCTCCTAAAACTCAATACACACAGCTCGCGATGGGTAGCACAAAAACACTCGATTGCCTTGCATTACTAACAAATCGACACCACCGGGAGCACAATCCAATAATTTATATGTACCGACAGTAAAATTATACTTAGCAATCGCCCCGTCATAAAGCACATAGGCAGAATTTTCGTTACAACAAAATGATAATGGTTTGGAATCTAACCTTAAAGTTAATTCTTCTCCTACAAGTGGAACATACGTTAACACATATTCGTTACCGTTTTGCGCAGAAACAGCAATTCCATTCTCACACTCATCAAAATCAATAAAACTATGCTCGGCAGGAGCAATATACTCAACCAATACATTCCAATCGGCATCAAATATCCTTACTCCTCTGTACGTGACCAAATAATACCCACCGCCTTCAAGTTGACCGCAAGCGAGCGAAATTTCATTATAAACATCATATGTCGAGAATGCATCAAATTCGCCACGTTGATAAACCTTGAATTGGCTAATATATGATGCACCATCCACATAACCGGTGGAAACTAATATTTGTCTGCCGTCATTGCTCAGAGCCGAACAAGTTACATAATCATTAAAGTAATATGCCGCCGCGCGTTCAAAATTATGATCATACAAATAAAGTGCCGAACCATAACCGGCAGCTTCCGTATGAATCAAAGCATCTCCTACATCATTAATATCAGCAGAATAAATACGGTGACCTATATTTTCAGCATGCAAAAGAATAAAAGAATTATATATTGAAAACCCTGTACCATCAGAATCATATATCAACACATATTTAGAAGATGAGCGCACTATAGGCTTAGAATAATTATTAGAAAATGTCGCTGTAGTTCGACCTGTAACCGAATAAACAGACGCCGAGTATTTTTCTGCCGCAACAATCCCCCCCCGATAGCAGGAGTAGCTTCTATCATCTCCAACACCATAATCAATAACAACCGCATTATAATTATCAGATTTTATAACCGTATCAAAATCTTTAATAAAATAATATATGTTCTCATATGTCAATTCGCGATATCCAAATATTATTGACATCAAAACAAAAACGCCCGTACATATAAGCAGTATTACACCGCTTATTCCATAAACTCGTTCTATGGAAAAATAGTAATCGTCTTTTTTTTCGCAAGGTGGTACTGATTTTGAAAAAATATAATTTTTACATTTTTGCAGCAAGAACTCCACCCCCCCTAATAAAAACTTCAATAAAACACTTTATTTAAATACAAGCCTTGCGCCGGTGCTGTGCGTCCTGCAGCTTTTCTGTCGTGTACATTTATGATACGTAATATATCTTCCGGCTCTCGCTTACCTTCAGCCACCTCAAGCAATGTACCAACAATGATTCGCACCATATTATAAAGAAACCCATCTGCCTTAATGTAAAAGTACAAAGCGTCACCATTTTTTATAATATTTGTAGATATAACAGTTCTTTCGCAATTTGTGACATTGGACCCCGACGCCATGAAGGAAGAAAAATCATGTTTACCTTGAAGCATTTGTGCAGCAAGGCGCATACGATCAACAGCATGATCGTCTAACACTCGAGCATAGTGTAATGACCTTCCCTCTTCGAAGGGAGATCTGATAGAACAATTATATATGCGATACATATATTCTTTTGACACAACACTATATCGTGCATGAAAATCTTCTTTACGCCACTCTGCTGATAAAACAACTATATCGTTTGGCAGATAAACATTCATTGCCTTCACTATACTGTCAAGCGTAATAGCTGTATCCAAGTAATTCTTGCCGTGTTCGCAAACAGTAAGACAAAATTCGTTAGCGTGCACACCTTTATCTGTTCTGCTACATCCACATACATCGCAATCGCAACCAAATAGTTTTTTTGTCGCTTCATTCAATTTTTGTTGAACAGATATACCGTTTTTTTGCGTCTGATATCCGCTATACGCCGTTCCCAAATACGAAATTTTCAAAAATAACTTCATAATTATAAAGTATATCCTGTACAATAAATATTAATAAATACAATACCCACGCCAAGTGCAACTATCAAAGACAGCGCGACAAAATCACGGAAACGACAATGCGGTACATTCAGCTTAGTCCTTCCGTCCCCGCCATGGTAGCAACGGCATTCCATAGCTGTAGCCAGTTCATCAGCGCGCCTGAACGAAGATACGAACAAAGGTACTAAAACAGGTATCAGTGCTTTGGCCCTTTTTATCAAACTACCATTGGAAAAGTCCGCACCGCGTGATTTTTGTGCAGCCATGATTTTAGTTGTTTCCTCAGAAAGTATAGGTATAAATCTCAATGCTATGGTTATCATCATGGCAAATTCATGAACCGGAGCGCGAAAAAGTTTAAGAGGCGACAGCAAACTCTCCAATGCATCGGTAAGTGCTATGGGAGTTGTCGTATATGTCATAAAAATACTCGTTCCAACAATCAAAACAATTATTCTTATTCCAATAAAAACGGCATTCATGACGCCTTCTAAATATATTTTTATAATCCACCATTCAAGTATAAGCGTTTCACCTTCTGTCCAAAACATATTTATTATTATCGTAAATATTAAAATAAAAATAATCGGTTTAAGTGAACGAACTATAACCTTAAACGGTATACGAGATATAGCAATTAAAACTACCGCAGAAATTAATAATACAGAATAACTTATTATATTTTTACACAAAAACGAACAGATAATATATAGCACAGCCAAAACAACTTTTATACGTGCATCTAAACTGTGTATAAAAGATTTAGCCGGGTAATATTGTCCTAATGATATATTATTCATTTGCCAATTTCTTTCTTAATTATTTTTACAGCGTCGGAGACTGTATACGGAATATTGCCGAAATTTATCCCCTTGTCTCTAAGCAAAATCATAAGTTTAGATATTTCGGGAATATCCAATCCATTATCTTTCAATATATCTGCACGCGAAAAAACATCGTCGGTTTTGCCATACATAAGTATTTTACCGTCTGACATAACAACAATATTATCACATATACGAGCCATATCTTCCATACTGTGGCTAACAATAATGACTGTGGCGCCTGTTTCTTGTCTGTATTTTTCAACAGAAGCAAATATTGTAGCTCGACCTACTGGATCCAATCCCGCGGCCGGTTCATCAAGCACCAAAACTTCAGGAGTCATGGCCATAACTCCCGCTATTGCAACACGTCGTTTTTCTCCGCCCGACAAGTCAAACGGCGATTTTTCCAACAGATCGGATGATAGTCCCACGATTTTTGCAGCATTAGCTACGCGCATGTCTATATCGTTTTTATCCAATCCCATATTGGACGGCCCATATGCTATATCTTTGGCTACCGTCTCTTCAAAAAGCTGATATTCGGGATATTGCATCACAAGACCAACGCGAAATCGTATTTGAGCGATCTTTTTAGGCTTTTCCCATATGTTTTGACCATCAAGGTAAACAGTTCCCGCGGTGGGGCGCTCAAGTCCGTTCAACAGTTGCATAAGCGTAGACTTGCCGGAACCAGTATGCCCTATAATTCCAGTAACTTTTCCCTGCTGTATTTCAAGATTAATATTATTTAATGCACATATTTCATAAGGCGTACCGGCACCATAAATATATGAAATATTTTCAAGTCTTATTTTAGACATCTAACACACCTTCCACTCATTTGCGCAACAATGCATTTTGAATTTCATCCGCGCATTCTGACAATGTCACAGGATCACCTTGTACGTCAATTCCTAAACTTTTCAATTCAGACACAAGCTCAATAGGCTGAGGCACATCCAAACCATATCTGCGCAAAAGATCAATATCGGAAAAGATCTCACGCGCCGAAGCGTCTTTTACAATATGACCATTATCCAGCATTATAACTCTATTAGCTCTAACAGCCTCATTCATATAATGGGTAATCATAATAATAGTCATACCACGCTCGCGATTGAGTTGTTCCACAGTTGCCATAACTTCCTCACGGCCTTTAGGATCAAGCATTGCCGTTGATTCATCAAGTATAATGCACTCAGGCTGCATAGCAAGTACGCCTGCAATAGCTATACGCTGCTTTTGCCCTCCGGAAAGCCTGTGCGGTTCATGATGCGCATATTCAATCATACCTACAGTATTCAAAGCATCGTCTACACGTTTGCGTATATCCGCCGAAGGAACCCCCAGATTCTCGGGACCAAACGCTATATCCTCTTCAACAATCGTCGCAACTAACTGATTATCGGGATTTTGAAATACCATACCGATCTTGCGTCTTACATCAATAATATTTTCTTCGCTTAAATTCTCATCTGTAATATCAATACCATCAACAGTGATCTTCCCCTCCACAGGATCTAGGATCATATTGAAAAGCTTGGCGAGGGTCGATTTTCCTGAACCATTACGCCCGATAATGGCAACATACTCGCCCCGATCAATTTCCAAGTTGATATTTTCCAATGCAACAGCATCCGAATTATTTTCATCTTTATACAGACATTTTATATTTTCCGCTTTAATAAACACAACAATAAATACCTTTTCGTTTAACTTGTAGCCTGCCAACGTGCAGAAGCACCGCAAGGCAGGAGTCCACCTGAATGCCTTACAGGAAGAGCCAGCTCTCCTGCTTCACAACACCCACTATATTTTGATGAAATATGAAGATCCAATATATATTTCATCGTCAAAGGAGAAAGACCTGTAGTATATGAATTTATCAAAAAGAACAGCGGTTTGTCCGACAATACTCCCGCGCAAAGTGAAACAAGGCGATCAATATTATCCTCAATCTTCCAAATCTCTCCGGAAGGTCCGCGCCCATATGACGGAGGATCCATTATAACAGCATCATATTTGTTACCTCTGCGTATTTCGCGCTCGGTAAACTTAACACAATCATCAACAATATATCTTATGGGAGCATTCGAAAGACCGCTCAGGGCTGCATTTTCTTTAGCCTGAGCAACCATACCGCGTGCCGCATCAACATGGCATACAGAAGCTCCTGCTGCCGCCGCAGCCACCGTAGCACCACCTGTATAGGCAAATAAATTCAAAACCTTGATAGGTCTGCCGGTGTTTTTGATGAGCTCAGAGAACCAATCCCAATTTGCAGCCTGCTCCGGGAATAGGCCTGTGTGCTTGAATCCCATAGGCTTTAAAACAAAAGTAAGATTATCGTATTTTATTTTCCATTCCGAAGGAAGATCATTTTTTACCCAAGCACCTCCGCCTTTAGAGGAACGGCGATATATTCCGTCTGCCTTGCGCCAAGCCTTTCCCTTGTCGCCACCCTTCCAGATTATTTGAGGGTCAGGACGCACCAACACATATTTTCCCCAACGTTCAAGACGCTCGCCATCACAAGCATCAGTCAATTCATATTCCTGCCATCTATCGGCTATCCACATAATATATTTCCATCCTTTTCACACTTAAAGCTTTTGATTATAGTATTGCGCAAGACGAGATCCCCCACAATGTGCGTGACAAATTGCAATTGCCAATGCATCGGCAGTATCGTCCGGCTTGGGTGGAGCACTCAACCCTAACAGCATCGTAACCATGGTAATAACCTGTTTTTTTTCAGCGCGACCATATCCAACTACTGCCTGTTTAACTTGCAGCGGAGTATATTCAGCTATTTTAACATTATTTTGAGTAGCACACAAAAGTATAACTCCTCGAGCCTGACTAACTCTGATACCGGTCGTTTGGTTAGTATTCCAAAACAATTCCTCAACCGCCATAACCTCGGGTTTATACTTAGATATTATAGCTTGCAATTCATTATATATTGCCACAAGGCGCTCTTCTGTAGGCATCCCCGCAGGCGTTTGAATTGAACCGTAATTAAGTGTTCGAAATTTATTTCCACTAAAATCTATAACTCCCCAACCTACAATAGCCAACCCGGGGTCAATACCAAGTATAATCAAAATACACCTCAAATAATTATATTCCATGCTAATTATATCACATTGTAACGACTAAGTCAATTAAATTACCACATATAAAATAAAAAATCTGCCACACATATCAAATGTGACAGATTTTTATTTTATTTGGATTCCTCGTCATCATCCGAAGAAGGTTCAAGTACAGTTACACGAACTTCCTCAACTCTCTTCTCACTTATACGAGTAACCTCTATATGTAAATTATTATGTACAAATACATCCCCAACATCAGGCAATGACTCAAGCATCATCATTACCCATCCGTTCAATGTCTGAGGCAGATTCTCATCATCGCGATTCTCTACTTCAAATTTTTCAAAAAAGTCGCTCAGATTTGCCGAACAAAGAACTAAATAGCTACCGTCATCAAGCTCGTGATATTCTTCAAGTATCTCATCGTGTTCATCAAAGACATCGCCGATAAGCTCCTCGATAATATCTTCCATAGTAACTATACCCTTTGTTCCGCCAAACTCATCAACAACAATAGCCATATGGCATTGCTCAGACTTCAAAGTCTGAAGAAGATCAGATATCTTTGTATGCTCGGAAACATATACTGGCTTCTTGTATATTTTATCCAGCGGCATATTCGTGCGTCTTCTTGCTGAATAAAAATCCTTCTCGTGTAAAACACCTACTATATGATCCAAATCGTCTTCATACACAGGCAAACGAGAGAACGACGAACTCATAAAAGTATCTGCTATCTCGTCGTTTGTTGCTGTACGTTCAATAGCACAAACATCAACACGAGGAGTAAGTATCTCATTAACGGTAACGTCATTAAATTCTATCGCCGAGCGAATAAGCTTTCCCTCGTCGGGATCAATGCCGCCATCTTCCTCAGCCTCATCAACGATAGTGATCAGCTCTTCTTCAGTGATAGACGCCTCTTCGCTCTTGTGGAATATTACATTCAGCAATTTTTTCCACAAACCAAAAACAAAGTTAAAGGGTGCAAAAATGATTTCCAAAAGTCTGATAAAATCACAAACAGCCATTGTAAATCCATCAGCATGATCTTTAGCTATAGTTTTAGGCGAAATCTCTCCAAAGATCAGCACCACTACGGTAACAACCGCAGTGGAAATTCCGGCAGCCAATGAAGCAAAGTTTGAATTTTTCAGCCAATCAACGAACAGTAATGTGGCCAAAGATGACAGCAAAATATTTACAATATTGTTTCCTATAAGCACAGTACTGATAAATGTATCATACTTTTCACTAATAGCAAGAACTTTTTTAGCTTTTCTGTTGCCGTCTTGAGCCAATTTCTTCATTCGTATGCGATTGAATGTAGAAAAAGCAGTTTCAGAACCCGAAAAGAATCCGGACCCTATCAAACAAATTCCTATAATAATTAAGTATGCAATATGCTTTGATTCAAACATATTTAATAATCCTCCAAAAAAATAAATTTTAAAATACAAACAATATAAAATTTATTTTTGCTAAGGAGGTTCTTGAGCCTTGGCGGTACAAAACCGCGTACTTCGGCCGGGATTGTCTCCCATAAAAAACGTTCACCCCTTTATTTATATAATATTAACGAATATTATACTACAAATTAGCTATAAAGTCAATACTAAATGCACAATTATTTCAGCATAACACATCAAGTCTACAATTAATATAAAATAATTTCATTTATCTATTGACAAAAAAAGCAAAGTATGATATACTGTGTAAAGCAAATTACTTTACACAGTATATCATAGGTTGCAGGTATGTTTGAGAAAAACATGAGCATAGCATTTCTCCTTGATTTTTACGGAGAAATACTTAATGAACGCAAAAGAAGCGTTCTCGATATGTATTATAATGAAGATCTGTCACTTGCAGAAATATCTGATGTCATTGGAATATCTCGGCAAGGCGTTCGCGACATAATCAAGAAGGCAGAGTGTGAGCTGACATTTTATGAAGATAAATTAGGTCTGGCACAGCGCTTTGGTGAAATCAAAGCCTCTGCCGACCGCATAAACACTTTATCGACCCAATCCTCTCTCCCATCGGAGCTTATTAAAGAAATACAGCATCTTGCAACCATAGCGCAATAAAACAACACAAGGAGGCATTATTATGTTTCAAAGTCTCAGCGATAAACTGAATGCAGCCTTTAAAAAATTCCGTAGCAAAGGAAAATTGACCGAAGCCGACATTAAGGTCGGTATGCGTGAAATAAAGCTTGCACTGCTCGAAGCAGATGTAAACTTCAAAGTGGTTCGTGAATTTATAAAAATCGTTTCCGAACGCGCAGTAGGCGCAGAGGTACTTGAATCGCTGTTGCCCGGTCAACAAATAGTTAAAATAGTAAATGAAGAGCTTACCAATATAATGGGCAAGACTCAAAGCAAACTTACTATAGCACCTATGCCCCCCACTGTTATTATGATGGTAGGTCTTCAAGGCGCCGGTAAAACAACACATGCCGGAAAGCTTGCAGGAATGTATAAAAAGCAAGGCAAGCGCCCTCTTTTAGTCGCATGTGACGTATATCGTCCCGCTGCTATAAAGCAGCTTGAAATTGTTGGCGAGAAGCTGGACATTCCCGTATTTTCACTTGGAGACAAAGTCTCCCCCGTTAAGATTGCGGAAGAAGGCTTAAAATATGCACGTCAAAAAGGCTATGACATGGTATTCATTGATACTGCCGGACGCCTTCATATCGACGAAGAACTTATGGATGAGTTGCGCAATATAAAATCAAGAACAGAGCCATCAGAAATATTACTCACTATTGACGCAATGATCGGTCAGGATGCCGTCACAGTGGCTCAGACTTTTAACGAGCAGCTTGATATTACCGGTGTTATTCTAACAAAGCTTGATGGTGATACCCGCGGTGGCGCCGCCCTTTCGGTTAGACACGTCACAGGAAAACCCATTAAATTTATCGGCGTGGGAGAAAAGTTAGACGCTATCGAACCTTTTTATCCCGACAGAATGGCATCGCGTATTCTCGGCATGGGAGATGTACTCTCCTTGATTGAAAAGGCTGAGCAAGCTTACGACGAGAAAAAGGCAGCCGAGCTCGAACAAAAAATTCGTCAACAAACCTTCACCTTGGACGACTATCTCGAACAATTCGCTCAAATAAAAAACATGGGTAGCCTTGAGTCTTTGGCGGGCATGGTTCCCGGAATAAAGCCGGGTGCTCTCAAAGATGCAAAAATTGATGAAAAAGCAATCGCGCATCAAGAAGCTATAATAAAGTCAATGACTGCAGAAGAACGAGCACGCCCCGATATAATCGGCGGTTCAAGAAAGAAAAGAATTGCTCTTGGAAGCGGCACAAGCGTTGAAGAAGTCAACAAATTGCTTAAACAGTTTGACCAAATAAAGAAGCTTATGAAACAATTCTCTAACCCATCCAAATTTGGAAAAATGGGAAAAGGCAAGATGAAAATCCCGTTCTGAAATACGGATTTTTAATAAATTATTATATAATTATTTTTTGGAGGAAATCAAAAATGGCAGTTAAAATCAGACTCAGAAGAATCGGTGCTAAGAAGGCTCCCTTCTACCGTGTTATCATCGCTGACGAGCGTTCCCCTCGCAACGGCAGATTTATCGAGGAGATCGGAACATACAACCCCATGGTTGAGCCCGCAGAAGTAAAGATCGACGCTGAAAAAGCAAAGAAGTGGATCGGCAACGGCGCACAGCCCACAGAAACCGTTAAGTCTCTGCTTAAGAAGTCCGGTATCATCGACTGAAATTAACAGGAGCGCATAAATGCTGGATCTCAAGCAAACACTCCATGATATCGCATGCGCTATCGTTGATAGTCCTGACCAAGTAACCGTAGTTCAAAACGATGCCGATGAAAGCACTGTTGATCTCGTTCTTAGTGTAGCACCGGACGATATGGGCATGGTAATTGGCAGACATGGTCGTATAGCCAAAGCGATACGTACAGTTATGAAAGCTGCAGGCAATACTTGCGGTAAACGAGTTAACGTTGAAATAAAATAATTTTTAACCGCAAAAAGGGCAGTTTTTACTGCCCTTTTGTCAAATAAAAAATATGAAAAACACAAAAATCAAACTCATTTGCTGTTCAGCGTGTGAGGAATTGGATATATTTATTTCATTTGCCAAGCAATTATTAGAAAATAACTTATCTCATCCAATACCTATAGCACTCAACAATTACATAACCCAAATATACGAAATATCAAAATCTAAAGCGTTACCACAGCTCATCTCTTTGTTTGAGGAACACTCCAACAACTTAAATACAGATGTAGCTCTCAGCTGTCAATCCGCAATAAAACAATTAAATACTTTTTACAGTCAAGTACTCCCACATCATATGTATGAATTATCAATACTTTCAGATAAAAGCCTATTGCCGAGAGAATGTTTTACAGGATTTATATATTCAATAGAAATTATCAAGAAAAACTTAATGCAATGCTATTGATAATTTAGCATCTATATGATAAAATAATCTTGATAATTATCGATTTGGAGGTCGCCATGTCAAAATACTTAATGGCTCTTGATCAAGGAACTACAAGCTCAAGATGTATAATATTTGACCGTACAGGAAATATTGTTTCTATTGCTCAAAAAGAATTCACCAATTACTTTCCTGCCGAAGGATGGGTTGAACATGACCCAGAAGAAATATGGTGTTCTCAGCTCAGTGTTGCACAGCAAGCTCTAAATCAACAAAATTTAACATATTCCGATATAATAACTATTGGAATTACTAACCAAAGAGAAACGACAATAGTCTGGAACAAAAAAACTGGCAAACCTATATATCGAGCCATCGTGTGGCAGTGCCGTCGTACCGCAGATTACTGCAACCAGCTGAAACAAGCAAATATTTCTGATATGATACGTCAAAAAACAGGTTTGCTTATAGACTCATACTTCTCCGCCACAAAAATAAAATGGATACTGGATAATATTCCAGGGGCACAAGATGCCGCTGATAACGGAGAATTGATGTTTGGAACTGTTGATAGCTGGCTCATTTACAAGCTCACAGGCGGAAAAGTTCATGCAACAGACCCGTCAAATGCGTCTCGTACAATGCTGTTCAATATCAACACGCTGAATTGGGACAAAGACTTACTTACATTATTCAACATACCCGAATCTATGATGCCATCCGTCCTTGACTCCTCAGGTCTTTTTGGATATACAGATGCATCTCTGTTCGGAGGAAGCATACCAATCACCGGTGTAGCAGGAGACCAGCAAGCAGCATTGTTTGGTCAATGTTGTTTTGATGTGGGATCTGTCAAAAATACATACGGCACCGGCGGATTTATGCTTATGAATACAGGGACCACGCCTGTATTCTCCGAAAACGGTTTGGTATCCTCTATCGCATGGACAATAAACGGAAAAACAAACTATGTCCTTGAAGGCTCAGTATTCATTTGTGGCGCTGCTATACAATGGCTTCGTGATGGACTCGGTCTTATAGAAAGTGCTCCGGAAAGCGAAAAAATCGCTTCAATGGTTCCGGATTCAGGTGGAATATACTTTGTCCCTGCATTCGTTGGCTTAGGTGCCCCATATTGGGATTCATATGCGCGAGGCGCAATGCTGGGTCTTACACGTTCTTCAAATCGTTCGCACGTAACCCGCGCTGTACTTGAATCAATGGCTTACCAAACATCTGACGTACTTTCTCTAATGCAAAGCGAAGCGGGAGTTTCGTTGAAATCGCTTAAAGTAGACGGTGGAGCATGCGCCAACAACTTACTGCTTAAATTCCAGGCAGATATATTGGGACTGTCAATAATTCGTCCGCAATGTATAGAAACAACCGCCCTTGGAGCTGCCAATTTAGCGGGTCTTGCAGCAGGAGCATTCTCGTCACTGGATGAGATAGCTCGCTTATGGCAAATTGAATGTCGTTTTGAGCCCGATATTTCCGCAGAGGCGCGCGAAAAATTATTAGTGGGTTGGCATAAGGCGGTCAGTAAAACACTTGACTGGGCGCAAGAATAAGCTAATATTATTCAATTACATATGCTTAAATATGACTCATTAAGGAAATAAATATAAGTGGGGATCATTCCCCACTTATTTTTATTAAGGAGCATATTCATGAATCAAAAAAATGTTAATATAAAAAAATGTGCGATAATCGGTTGTGGAAATGTAGGAGCAACTACTGCCTATTCACTAATGCTTGACCGCACATTCTCCGAAATAGTCCTTATTGATATAGATCATAGAAAAGCGTCCGGTGAGGCCGCCGATTTAAATCATGGATTACCGTTTATTGCCCCTATGGACATATATGCGGGCGACTATTCCGATATCAGTGATGCATCTATAATAATCATAACCGCAGGCGCCAATCAAAAACCAGGGCAAACGCGTACCGATCTCGTGCGTTTAAACGCCAAAATATTTAAGTCAATAGTAGAAAATATCATCAAATACAATACTGATGCTATATTGCTCGTTGTCACCAATCCGGTTGATGTACTGACATATGTAACACTAAAAATATCAGGATTCCCACCGTCGCGTGTCATAGGTTCGGGAACCGTCCTTGACACCGCAAGACTTAAATATCTGTCAGGTCAATATCTGGGAGTAGACAACCGAAATATCCACACTTTTATAATCGGCGAACACGGCGATAGTGAACTTGCGGTTTGGAGTTGCGCCACGGTATCCGGAATCCCCTTGACCCAATTCTGCAATTCTGAATGCTTGGACTGTGGCATGGAAAAGCTCGTAAAAATTTATGATCAAGTTAAAAACTCAGCCTACGATATAATAGAAGCCAAAGGCGCAACCTATTATGCCATTGCCGAATCGGTACGACGTATAGTTAACGCGATAGTACACGATGAAGACTCCATACTCCCCGTATCATCACTCATAAACGGTCATTACGGAATAAATGACATTTGTCTCGGCGTTCCGAGCATAGTTGGACGAACCGGTATTAAAGGCATATTGGATCTTCCGTTGAACGATCAGGAATATCACGATCTGCAAGAATCGGCTAAAAAAATGAGGGAGATTATAGATTCTTTGCAATTGAAGCCCTCATTGATATAAAAATAAACGGCGCACGTAGTGCGCCGTTTATTTTTAAGAATTAGTCAGCGTATACGCTTACCTGCTTCTTGTCCTTTGTCTTGTGCTCAAACTTGACGGTGCCGTCAATCAGAGCAAAGAGAGTGTGGTCCTTGCCCATACCCACGTTATTACCGGGGCAGATAGCGGTGCCTCTCTGTCTTACTATGATATTGCCGGCTACAACGCCCTGTCCGTCAGCCTTCTTAACACCAAGTCGCTTCGATTCACTATCACGACCGTTCTTGGTAGAACCAACGCCTTTTTTATGAGCGAAGAACTGTAAACTGATTCTGAACATCGTTATATCCTCCATAATTTTTTAGTGTGTTGTGGTCAATCTCAAATTGTCATTCGTAAGCTTTGTCAATAACTTCGACATCAAGGTAGTCGTAATATTCCTCAATTAAATCATTAAGTTGATAATAATATGCGAGGAACACTCCCGAAACAGCATACCGTTTTTTTTCGTCTTCTTCAAACTCGGGCAATGCCGCCTGTGAGCGAACCACAATATGTGTAGCTCCCTCATCGACCGTATAATCTACATTAGAGCCATAAGCAAGCTCAACAGTATTTACGATCAACATTGTCATTGCGGAAAGCGCCGCGCAAAGAACATCGTCCCCTGCCTCGCCATATCCGGAATGTCCCATTTCTTCAAAGCCGTAAAAAACGCCGTCGCTTCTGAAAAACCTTACTTTAGTCATTGTCTCGAGCTAATCAGGCATCCTTGCCGATGGACAGAATCTGAACCTTTGTGTAAGGCTGTCTGTGACCAATCTTCTTCTTCTCGTTCTTCTTGGATTTGTACTTCAGAACGTAGATCTTCTTGCCCTTGCCATTCTTAACAACAGTTGCCTTGACAACAGCACCTGCTACATTCGGAGTACCAACCTCGAATGTGTCACCAATAGACAGCGCCTTTACACTATCAAATGTAATGGTGTCGCCCTCAGCAACGTCCAACTTCTCTACGAAGATAACGTCGCCTTCGTTGACCTTGTACTGCTTTCCGCCTGTTTCGATTACTGCAAACACGAAAAGCACCTCTCTTTCATATAAGACTCGCTGATGCAGGCGGCTTTCGCACTTTCAAGCCTACATTATGCGGCAGTATATTATACCACAATCACACCTTATTTGTCAATACCTTTTCAACATTTTTCTTTGTATAAATTGAATATTTTCAATTATTCGGAAGCACATCGCTGAACATGATCAAATTGGATGTTACACGTTCATTTTCAGTTAAAGGCTTAAAAATGCCTCTCTCGTAAAGCTTATCCATAACCATAATAGCTACCTTAGCTCCTATAAAGCCTGATACTGTCCAGTTTACTATAAGGTCCTGCATCTGAGGCGGATAATTTTTGGCTTCAAGCATAGCATGCTCAAGCGCAATATTCGCGAACCTATCTACAATAGATTTATCAAGCTTGGGAATCTTTTTGAAAAATTCTTTTTGGTTTCCTTCCATAACCATTATATTTACTTTGCCGTCATCAGTTATATACTTTCTATCACGAAGCCTAGCATACTTATCACTATTAGCATCGTTATCACAAATCTTTCCCGTTATATGTTCATACAAATATACATAATCCTCTAACCGATTGTTTTGCCATGCTCCTTCTCTCGAAGAAAGTCTGGTGTCAATCGACCACGAATAAACAGCAGGATATTTGTCTGACCATCTTTGCATATGTCCGCAAGCCCAATATGATGGAAGCTCACCAAGTGTAGACTTATAGTCGGGATCAGAGCATTGCGGTTCAATATGAACGGTTGCAATATACTTGCCACCATTTGTAGTTCTTATCGTATACTTTGACAGATCAGTCTCAATCGGAACTCCACACTTTGATGTTACTCCGTAAAATATCGCAGCTGCCTCTAAAAGCTCACGATTACCGCTTGGAATATAAACATTGTTTATATCCTTTATTGCCTCTCTTACAAGCGGGGCGTACTCGTTTACCAATATGTCAGCAATCTGAAAACGCATTTTAGTTATATTTTCAAATTGTTCAAGCGAATACTTTTCCGCATCGAATTTAACGTATGTAGTATATTTGTTACCACTTGTCTTTACTATAAAGCCATTGCTTTCAAGGTAGTTTATTTTATCCTCAATGAAAACAAGTGTCAACCCCAATTCCTCGGCAATTTCTTCTTTAGTACGAGGAGTGTGATAAACGCTGTAAACGATATTAAGATTTATCTTATCACCAAGATAATGCTCCGGCTCTCCGTTAATACCGGGATCTCCGCTATGACCAAAACCTGTTGCTTCGATGGGATTCAAACCCAATTTACCTATTTTTCTTTCCATTGAAAAGCCCTCCTTTAATTCTTGTTTTGCTTTGTTTAAATGCCATTTTACCGTGCCCACAGGCATGTCCATAGTCCTTGCAATTTCTGCTATGGTTTTGCCCTCGTAATAAAATTTAAAAACAATCTGACGTCTTTTTTGCGTCAGAAAAGCGACTTCTCTGCACATACGCAGCGCATCTTCATCAGGATCATCTGTAAAATAATTATCATAATAAGGAATTTGCATTTCATCAATGGATACACCTTGATGCTTTTTCTTGGCGGAAACATATTTGGCATATACGTGCTCACTAATCCGCCATATATATCCCTCAATATTGAAGATCTCGTCTGACTTCAATAACGAAGAATATACTTCAAGTATGATCTCCGAGCATATATCCTCTGCCTCGTCATAAGAATATGACTTCTTAACCGCAAATCCATAAATTTTATTAAGATAATCCGTAATGATCTTGTCTGCTTTTTGTTTTTCCATTTTTATTACTCCAACGGCCGTTTGACTATATAGTGAGGCAAAACTCAAAAAGGTTGGCGATTTTTCAAAATTTTTTAAAAAATCTAACAAAAAAGCTCATTGCACACGCAACAAGCTTTCTGGCACCCGCAACGGGAATCGAACCCATAACTACCCCTTAGGAGGGGGCTATTATATCCATTTAACTATGCAGGCATATGATGCGTATTTCTCAAAGAGAACTACGCATTACTTGTATATTGTATCACAAACTATTTCTTTTTGCAATACCTTTATATTAAAAATAACTTATCTGATCAAATTATCAAGCCACACACGGCGTAGCATTTCAGCGCACCCTAAATGAGCGAATTCTATGTCGTGGTTAAGAATAAGTTGAGGAATCTCTATATTATTGGCCCACTTGTTATCACGCCATGCCATCTTTATTTTAAACATATCTTGATCATATAGTCTTCTATCGCTTTCTATATACACTTGCGATAAGTCCACCACACAACATATGTCTGAAATAAATTTTGAAATTGAGCAATGTATATTATCATGGTCAAGCTTTATCTCATTAACAAACGGAACCTTTAACACTCTTCCGTCAACAACAATACGAGCTTTAAGAGCTTCCCTTCCTTGTAACCATATATAAAGTATATTTTCTCCCTTGGGGCATAGTACTTGACAGTGCTTAGCTGCTGCCGTTATTTTATCAGTAACTCTATTCATGGTCATAGCCGCTCTTTTTTGAACGTACGCTTGTATATGCATATTTTCGAGTTCAATGTTATCGCAATTTATAACCCTGTCGTTATGCTTATCATATACGCCAGGAACAATAAAGTAATTAGCAAAATAATTGTTTTGCTTCTTGTCTATCATATATGCTTTTAATCTGTTCAAAAATGCCCGCAAATTATCTGCATAATCAAAATCATCCAAATAATCATATCTATAACGGTGTGTAACATTAAAAGACAAATCAAAACATGTTGCCCTGAAATTTTTATTTGAAATATCTATAACCGCAAACTGCTTTGTTTTATTTAATGTCACTCTATTCGCGTGTCTCCCCACCGTCTTCTTTTGACTTGCCCGTTGAATAAAAACGTTTCTATCAAGGAACTCCTCAACTGCCTTGCCAACGGTCACAACACTTATACCCGTATATTTTGATATTTCTGTTCGTGTAGCACATTTGCCCTCTACTACGGCATAAAAGACAGCATCTATATTTTCTTTTCTCAAAGATTCATTACCGTAAGTAGCCATTTATCCCCCGTATTGTTTCATAAAATAACAAAAAACATAAACACAAGTATTATACACTATATTATTTGCAATGTCAACCCATTTTTTACCACCTAATATTACCTAATTAAAAATGGACTGTCGCCAAATGACAACAGTCCATAAAACTTTTAGTTTTCGTCGATAAGACGGATGATAGCCATTTCAGCACCGTCACCCTTGCGGGGACCGAGCTTAAAGATCTGGGTATATCCACCATTTCTATCGGCATATTTAGTAGAGATCTCAGAGAAGAGTTTGGTAACAACCTTGTCTTTGGTGATATAAGCCAAAGCAGCACGGCGATTAGCCAATGTATCCTTTTTTCCAAGAGTTATCATCTTTTCGGCAATAGAACGAACTTCCTTAGCTCTTGTAACGGTGGTCTCAACCTGTCCGTTCTCAAGCAGATAAGTAACAAGGCCGCGGAGCATAGCCTGTCTCTGCGCCGTTGTTCTGCCGAGTTTTCTGGTTCCGGGCATTTTTATTCCCTCCTTCTTGCAGTACTTATTCTAAGCAATTGTCGCGTTCTCCGTTATTCCTCTTCCTTTTTCAGGTCAAGGCCGAGAGAATGCAGTTTCTGAATAACTTCTTCAAGCGATTTCTTACCGAGGTTACGAACCTTGATCATATCTTCCTCGGTACGGTTAGTCAAGTCTTCGACTGTATCGATGCCGGCACGCTTCAAGCAATTGAAGCTACGTACTGACATGTCAAGCTCCTCAATGGTCATCTCAAGGACTTTCTCCTTGATGGTCTCTTCTCTTTCAACCATTATATCTATCTTCTTTGCTTCATCTGACAAATCCACAAACAAGTTGAGATGCTCGTTGAGAATCTTGGCTGCGAGAGAAATCGCTTCTTTCGCTGTTATTGTTCCGTTGGTAAGAACTTCAAGCGTAAGCTTATCAAGGTCTGTAATATTGCCAACACGGGTATTTTCTACAGTGTAGCTAACATTATAAACCGGTGTATAGATCGAGTCAGTATAAATAGTGCCTATAGGAGCTCCAACAGTTGATCCCAGCTGTGCGCTATGAAGCTGCTTGTTGCGTTCCTGAGACACATATCCGCGCCCATAATCAAATGTCAATTCCATATAAAGACGCTCATTTTCACCAATCGTAGCGATATGATGATCGGGATTAAGTATCTCTATATCAGCATCCTGCTTGATATCACCCGCAGTAATATCGCGTTCACCTGTAACATCAAGGATAACTGTCTTAGGCGAGTTTGTATGAAGCTTTGCGGTGATACCCTTGATGTTCAAGATTATCTCCGTTACATCCTCTTTAACTCCGGGAACGGTGGAAAATTCATGAAGAACTCCATCGATCTTAACACTTGTTACAGCAACGCCGGGTAACGAGCTGAGCAGAATTCTGCGCAAAGAGTTACCAAGTGTTGTTCCATAACCACGCTCAAGGGGCTCTACAATAAACTTACCGCTCCGACCGTCTTCACTAAGATTGACTGTCGTGATATTGGGCTTTTCTATCTCTATCATTCCAAATAAATCCTCCTAAAATATTTTTGGGGTACCTTTGTTCGATTCGTACTATGCCGCGTTATTCATTCGAATATATGCGGCATCATAATCCGAATGAATATTACTTGGAATAGAACTCGACGATATACTGTTCGTTGATATCGAAATCGATATCATCTCTTGCGGGAAGTGCAACAAGCTTAGCGGTTGCCTTTTCCTTGTCGACTACAAGCCACTTGGGCAGAGTCTTGCTGCCGAAGCTATCAACAAGTCCAAGAGTTGCAACTTCTTTTTCGTCAACAACCTTCTTAGATCCAAGATACTTCTTAGATGCCTTAAAGCTTTCGCTGACAGAAATAACATCGCCTGCCTTCAGTATGATAGAAGGAACATTTGCCTTCTTACCGTTGACAAGGAAATGATTGTGAATAACGAGCTGACGAGCTTCCTTGCGGCTGCTTGCGAGGCCAACTCTGTAAATAACATTATCAAGTCTGCGCTCCAAGAGAACGAGCAGATTTTCACCGGTCATACCCTCTTTGCGGTCAGCCTCGTTGAAGTAGTTCAGGAACTGCTTCTCAAGAACACCATAATATCTTCTGGTCTTCTGCTTCTCACGGAGCTGCATACCGTACTCTCTCTGCTTCTTAACAGCA